>CAWUWQ010000258.1:0-7885 GCA_963926065.1 uncultured Algoriphagus sp. | reverse complement strand
AACATCAATCACCTGAGTGCTGGACTTTATATGGTTCAGGTAAAAACCGGGCAAATCATGATGATGAAGCGATTGATCAAAAATTAACAACCTAAATCTCTATAAGTCAAAAGCCTCTCCGATTATCGGAGAGGCTTTTTTTCAGATCTTTTTTTTCATGATTTGTATTCCTCTAACATCAGGAAGTAATCGTTCAAAGTCCAATTGATAGCTTAGAACGAACTCATAGCCCATTTTTTCATAGAAGCGTTTTGCTTGAGGCTTTTCCAGCATGGCTTCCAACCAGATGAAATCTAGATTTTTTGATTTAGCTTCGGTTTCCAGCCAATTCATTAAAGCTTTTGCCACTCCTGTACCATGTAAATCCGAGTGCAGGTAGAGGCGATGAAGCTTCATGGCATTGGGGATTTCAAGTTGCTGGGGAGATAAGGGAAAGTCGTATTTGAAGATTCCAGCTTTGAAACCGTTAAATTCTATAAAGAAATAATGAGCACTAGATCGGGCGAGTTCTTTCGCAAGATTTTTTTGGCTAAAGCAGAGATCCAAATACCATTCACAATCCTCTTTCCAAAAATCAGCATAAGCTGCCGGATAGATTTCACTCATCAGTCCAAATAGCTTCTCTTGATCTTCCAGTTTAACGGGTACAAGGTTTAAATTCGGATTGATGATGATCATTTACAAAATTAAAGATTTGAATTTCTGGAGAGTTACGAATCCCAATATCAAAAAAAGGTCCAAGAATTTAATCCTTGGACCTTTGTTAATCTGAATCTCCTCATGAATTGAAGAGAATAGTAATCTTATTTTCTTGCTAGGGCCTTTTTTGCAGCCAGTACAATATTGGCAGCATTCAGGCCGTATTTTTCTAACAATTGAGTGGGAGTCCCTGACTCACCAAAGCTGTCATCCACACCTACATATTCCAAGGGAGCTGGATGATGTCGGGCTAAAGTTTGAGCAATACTATCACCCAAGCCACCATTGTATTGGTGCTCCTCAGCGGATACGGCACAGCCTGTTTTAGCTACCGAATCCAGAATGGCCTCAGTATCCAAGGGCTTGATCGTATGAATATTGATCACTTCCGCAGCGATTCCTTCCGCTCGAAGCATCGCCTCAGCAATGACTGCTTCCCAAACCAAATGACCCGTAGCAAAAATAGTCACATCTTTCCCATCGATCATTTTCCAGGCTTTGCCAATTTCAAACTTCTGGCTGGCAGGAGTAAAGATTGGCCAAACTGGACGACCAAATCTCAAATAAACCGGTCCTTCATGCTCCGCTATCGCAAGTGTTGCTGCTTTGGTTTGATTGTAATCACAAGGATTGATTACTGTCATGTGAGGAAGCATTTTCATCATTCCCAGATCTTCTAGGATCTGATGGGTTGCTCCATCTTCGCCAAGTGTCAAGCCGGCATGAGATGCACAGATTTTAACATTCTTGCCAGAATAGGCAATCGACTGACGAATTTGGTCATAAACTCGGCCTGTGGAGAAGTTGGCAAAAGTGCCCGTAAAAGGGATTTTTCCACCAATTGTTAAACCGGCTGCGATGCCCATCATATTGGCTTCTGCGATTCCAGTTTGAAAGAATCGCTCCGGAAACTCCTTTTGAAATGCGCCCATTTTTAGGGAGCCGATCAAGTCCGCACAAAGGCCTACCACATTTGGGTTTCTACGGCCAGCTTCAAGTAAACCGTCGCCAAAACCTGAGCGAGTATCTTTTTTCTCGGTATAAGTATATTTTAAATCCAATGTATTTTCCATGTTTTCTTCTGTAAAGGGTCTAAAAATGGGTGAATTAATAATCGCCAAGTGTTTCTGGCAGCTGACTTAGGGCACTTGCAAGCTGCTCATCATTTGGAGCGATTCCATGCCATTTGTGAGTACCGACCATGAAATCTACACCATAGCCCATTTCGGTATGGAGTAGGTTCAATATAGGTTTGCCCTGACGGGACATGTTTTTAGCTCTTTTCAGACCGTCCAATACAGACTTCATATCATTTCCTTCAAGCGTGTCGACTACTTCCCAACCGAAAGACTCATACTTGGCTCTTAAGTCAATCAAATCCATGATTTCCTTAGTAGGCCCATCGATTTGCTGTCTATTCAAATCTATTGTAGCAATTAGGTTGTCGACTTTCCAATGCGCTGCATACATAGCAGCTTCCCATACTTGTCCTTCCTCTTGCTCTCCATCACCCATCATGACATAGATAGTACTTCCATCTCCATTGATTTTTTTTGCTTGAGCTGCACCAATTGCTACAGATAGCCCTTGACCTAATGATCCAGAAGCGATTCGGATTCCTGGTAGACCTTCTTCAGTAGCTGGATGTCCTTGAAGTCTTGAATTCAATTTTCGGAACGTATGCATTTCTTCAGGTGAAAAGTATCCGGTACGTGAAAGCACAGAATACCAAACTGGTGAAATGTGGCCGTTTGAAAGGAAAAACAAATCTTCTCCTTTTCCATCCATCTTAAAGTCTGGATTGTGATTCAATTGATCAAAATAAAGTGCCACAAAGAAATCAGTACATCCAAGAGATGCACCAGGGTGGCCGGATTGAACCGCATGAACCATACGGAGGATGTCTCTTCTTACCTGTGAAGCGATATTCTGGAGTTGTTCGATTGATTGTTTTTCCATTACGGAGGGGTTATTTTAAAATTTGTGCTGTATGTTCTTTGGTATTTACTTTTTCGATGATTTCGGCAATATTTCCTGTCTCATCAATGACAAATGTGGTACGTGCAGTACCCATGTATTTTCTGCCATACATCGATTTTTCAACCCAAGTACCGTAGGCTTCATGGACTTTTAAATCTGTATCTGCGATCAATGAAAAAGGAAGTGACTGTTTTTCGATGAATTTGACATGGGATTTCTCTGCATCTGAGCTGATTCCTAATACTACAAAGCCTGCCTTCTGCAATGTTTCATAATTGTCTCTCAAATTACAAGCTTGGGCAGTACATCCCGGAGTAGCGTCTTTTGGGTAAAAATAAAGGACTACTTTTTTACCTAGGTAATCGGAGAGCTTAATACTTTCTCCATTTTCAATTTTCGCTTCGAATTCTGGTGCCTTTTGGCCTACTTCTAATGACATAATGTTTGTTTTTTTGAATGGAAAATAAGTTAAAGTGTTCCTTTCCACTCGGTAATATTTCCAGCCTGGTCGGTTACTCTAAGAATAACAGGGCCTTTAAAAGGTTGCTCATCCAATTTTTCTGACCAAATGACTGCTTGCTTATGCTCGTATCTCATCAAGACCCATTTTCCATTTACTGTAGCTTCAAAGCTTTGAATTCCGGAGGAATTATCCTTGATGGTGAACCGGATCTCAGAGCCATTGACTCGTACAGGTGAAATGGTGGGCTTGACATTATCCTGAGCTAAAACAAAAGTACCAAAATTTCTGGTTTTGAACCGGATTGTATTCCCATTCCAAGTTCCCCCAACAAATGACTTACTTCCATTTGAGCTCTGTTGATATACATAATAGCTACTCTTATTACCGGTAAATCCTGAAACATCCCAAGTGATGTCCATGGCATTCCACAGATTTTCATTTCCGTCGTTGATTTCCAGTTGTGGGTTTGTAGTACTTCCTGAGTGTTTGATTCGTAGGAATAAATCATCCAAAACAGTCTGCTTGTCAAATCGAACCTGAACCTTGGGGTCGGCAAAAAACTGCTCTTTTCCTGCAGTAATTAATGCCTTAATATTAAGAATCACCACTTCAGAGCAAATATCGATTTCCTCAGGCAACCCGAAATCCATATCCCATAGGTAAGTTCTGCTTTGGCTATCCTGATAAGCAGGAAGCATTTCAAATGAATGCGCTCCTACAAAGAATTTAGCCAAACCACCATTTGGCGTGATAGGAGCTTTGATCTTTAGAATATTCCCTATGTAAGAAACAGTAGCTCTGGATGGAGCGCCCCCATCGTTGACATTTCGCTCAAGATCTTGTCCTTGAAGCGAAAATTCAATCTTGCGCTCATTAGCGTAAGCGTCACGAAGTGCCAGAGTATAGGTTTTCTTTATCTTGGGTTCTAGTTCTAAATGTCCTGCTTCTGGATTTTTTGGAGAGATAAAATCAAACTTAAGATTAGGCTGAGCATAAAGCTTCGAAAATCTATTTTGATGCGTGTACAATAAGAATTGTCTGCTGTAATTAAAATCAACTCGATCCACCACTTGCTTGAATACTATTCCGGATTCATCCGAAAGTTCGAAGGTTGGAAAACCGTTTCGATTGCTTGCACCATCAAGCTGATCATAGCTCTGAATTTCAATGCCTACTTTTCCGGTGATTTGAATCGTGCCGGGCAGCTTGTAGCTTGAACCAGAGAGTACGGGAGTGACCTCCAACCGCTGAAACTTCCCATTCACCCGTGAATCGATATGAAGTGGGACAATAGCAATTTTTTGAGGAGTAGGAGGGGTTTTGTCGCTAATCTCCGGAAACCCAAAAAGTAGGGGATCCATTGCCCGATCCAAGCTGTCTCTGATTTCAAAGTGTAAGTGAGGACCGCCTGATGAGCCTGTATTTCCACCATTGGCAATTTGTTCTCCTTTCTTGACTGATAATTCTCCAGGCTCTGGATAGACTTCCAAATCATTAGCCTGTGCCTCATACATTTTCTTTCGAATGTAGGAAGCAAGCTTTGGATTGAAATTCCTCAAGTGACCATAGAGAGTGATATGACCAGAAGGGTGCTTCAGATAAATAACATTTCCGTAACCAAAAGAGGATACTTTGATTCGATGTACCCAACCATCTGCTGCTGCTAAAATAGGCTCACCTTCCTGACCTCCAAACTTGAAATCCAATCCGGTATGAAAGTGGTTTGGCCTAAGCTCGGAAAAGTTTCCTGAAAGATAATTTCGGTCTCCAGGCTTCACTGGTGACCTGAAATAGCCTCGGTCAACTTCTTGAGCAAGAGCAATAAATGGTAAAGAAAAAATAAAAAGGAGTGCTTGGCTGAGGAATTTATTTAACTTCAAAATCGAGCATTTTTTTAGTGCTAATAAATCCTTCTAATCGATCACCAACTGCCACAGGACCTACCCCCGCTGGAGTTCCTGTATAGATCAAATCACCTTTTTTCAAAGTGAAAAATCGGGAAACGTATTCGATGATTGTTCCGAAATCAAAAAGCATTAAAGAAGTATTTCCTATTTGCTTGAGCTCGCCATTGATGGTCAGATGAAAATCAATATTCTTCAAATCATCAAACTCTGCCACGGAAGTAAAATCTCCTATTGGCGCAGAGCCATTGAAGCCTTTGGCGATTTCCCAAGGAAGACCTTTGGCTTTGCATTGGTCTTGCAGATCACGAGCAGTAAAGTCTATCCCTAATCCGATTTCGTCAAAATAGCGGTTGGCAAACTTCTTTTGAATGTTTTTACCTTCTTTACTAATCTTCAGAACCAATTCGGCTTCGTGATGAATGTTAGTAGAGAAATCTGGGTAATAAAAGGGATTGCCATTTTTTAACAAAGCCGTGTCGGGCTTGAGAAATACAACTGGATTTCCTGGAGTTTCATTCTTTAGCTCCTCAATATGTGCCGCATAGTTTCGGCCAATGCAAATGATTTTCATAATTAATCTACTGCTTGAAATGTAATTAGAACTGTTCCAGCTTCATTTTTAAAATTAAGAATATTGTCTTCATTTGAATAGCTTCACGAATCAATAAGCGCTTTAGAACTTGCTTGCTTGATAGTCATATCCAGATAAGCCATCATCTTGGTAGCTCCCGAATCGAGGCATAAATTCTCACAAATACATTTTATTTTTTCACTGTTGATCTGCTAAGTTTCAATTTCTGATTTTTAGCTATTTCAGGCAGAAGTAGTCCTTCCAGAAATGGAAAGTAAGGCTAGGATTAACGGTAATTTCATGGTTTTAGGTTTAAGGACTTTACTTTTTCATACAATTTATCTGCCCAAAATGTATAGATCAATCCACTTGGATGAAGTTTATCCGCAACTGCCATTTCGGATTGAGGAGCTACTGATCTATAATGCTCAGTGATATTGATGAAATATACCCCGTATGTAGCACAAACTTCTTTTTTCGCATTATTATAGGCATCCACTTCTGTGGCCACTTTTTGTTGATCAGCACCTTTTTCCACTGCGAAAGGAGTCACCCCCCAATCTGGAATGGATAGAACGACAACATGGTCTGGAAGATTACCCGCAAAACCAATCGCTCGAAGAAGTATTTGCTCAAACTCAATTTTGAAATCTTCAACTGATCTTCCTCGATACTGATTATTGACTCCGATGAGAAGAGTCACCAAGTCATAAGGTGGGTCAATGTTTTTTGAATCATTGATTCCCGTTTCCAATTCATCTACCGTCCAGCCAGTTTTGGCAATAATTATTGGAGGGTTTACGCCTAAATTAAGCTCCTCATTTAATCGCTTAACCAATTGATTTGGGTAGCGATCTTCTTCAACTACTCCCTCGCCTATGGTATAGCTATCGCCCAAAGCGAGATATGTCAAAGTTCTTTTAGTATCTCCCATTTGATTTTTTGAATCTGAATTAGAACTTGAGCAGGCGAAAAAGCTCATCATTACAAGTAGTGCTAATAAACTTTTCATAGATAATTTAAGATTGGAAAATTGGATCAACTAATTGAAATGTGCCTGCAGAAGCATCCATTTTTACTTTTGCGCCAACTGGAATAATGAATTGTTTCGAAATATGGCCTATCATCGCTCCCGTGTATGCAGGAATGTCTAAAGGTAAAATGTATTCATCCATTACTTGGTCAACACTGAGTGAACCATAGCCACCACCGGGTTCGCAATCCGAGCACTGTCCAAAAATAAACCCTTTGATTTTCCCCAAGGTTCCGTTTAGCCTAAGTGTGCTCATCATCCGATCTATTTTATAGGGATCTTCTCCAATATCCTCGATAAATAAGATCGAATCCGTGAAGTTGGGATAATAAGGTGTCCCTGACAAAGAAGTCAATACAGTCAAATTTCCGCCTAGAATTTTTCCTTCGGTAGTACCAGACTTAAGAGTCTGAATTCGATTCGCTTTTATAACCAAATCATCTCCTTTGGGTTGTTCGTTTTTATAGGTGACTTTAGTTTTGTCAAAGAAGATTTGTTCAAACTGCTTCACGTTAAAGCTATTCCAGCTGCCGGAGCCATTCGGTCCATGAAAAGTGATTAGACCTGTTTGAACTTGGATCGCACAGTGTAAAGCCGTGATATCCGAGTAGCCCAAGAGGGGTTTAGGATTCTGCTTGATTAGCTCATAGTCTATCAAAGGTAGGATTCGAGCTGCCCCTGAACCTCCTCGGATACAGATTACTCCTTTTACATTTTGGTCGGCAAACATATCGTTGAGGTCTTTTGCTCGTTCCTCATCTGTCCCGGCCAAATGTCCACGACGATTTTGTAGATTTTCTCCCAATTTTACCTTAAAGCCAAGCGCTTCCAAAGCCTCCTTGGCGAAGGTGAATTGCATTCGGTCTGCTGAAGCTGCTGAAGGGCTGATCAAACCTAGGGTGTCGCCTTTGTTGATGGCTTTAGGCAAAAGAGTTTGCTGATCAAAATCTGCTTTTTTAGTACTCCAAGATAACATTGGAGTAGTGCCAGCCAAGAGCCCGAGAGTTTTTAGAAAATCGCGTTTATTCATCCGATCAGAGTTGTTTTCAAAACGTGAAAATAAGACTTTTCTTTCTAGCGAGAAATCTTATTTCCTAATAGTAATCGACCGATAAATTAGTTTTTGCTAGTCGTTCATTTTATCCTGAAGCAGTGCTTCCATCAAGGCAATCATTGGTTGCTTTAGATTGCTGAAGTAGGCTCTAATTTCATTTTTCATTTGAGGAAGAAAG
>CAWUWQ010000257.1:0-3648 GCA_963926065.1 uncultured Algoriphagus sp. | reverse complement strand
GGTTGAAGGTTCAAAGGTATTAATCCATGTTTCCTTTGGGAGTCCGCCTAACGCGCTGCTCACGTCATTCCAGGTTTGTCCATCGTCTGATGATATTTGAAGCAAGCCGTCATCTGTTCCAGCATATAGCATTCCCGGTCTGTGCAAGTCTTCTGCTACTGCTGTCAACGTAGGATAGTAGGGGATTCCATCATCAAGGGAGGCTGTGATCGCTTCGGCTCTTTGTCCCATGATTGAAAGCTCTCGTCGATTCACTTTGGTGGTGAGATCACCCAGAGAGGCCCAAGTGGATCCGTTGTCTATACTTTTCCAAAGCACATTTGTGCCTGCATAAATAGTATTGGCATCGTGATGGGATAAAAAGAAAGGGCCATCCCAGTTGCCTGGAGCCATGGCATTTCCAAGTTCTGGCTCCGGGATTCCCGGTCCCCAAGCGTCCCAATTTCTTCTCGGGCTAATCATCCCTTTTGGATCACCTGGGCGGATGTCTTGACGCTGTCCAGTCTTCAAGTTGAGTCGTGAAAGACCCAAATATTGAGATTCAGTATATACGACGTCTGGATCATTTCGATCAACCAAATTAAGGAAGCCATCTCCTCCTCCAAGACGCTTCCAATCTTCGTTCAAGATCCCGTCGGAGCGGTAGGTTTCACTGGGTCCTACCCAACTTCCATTGTCCTGCAAGCCACCATAGACATTATATGGTATAGCATTGTCTACCGACACACGATAGTACTGGCTTACCGGTAAATTATTTATAAAAAGCCATTTGATTCCTCTGTCATAAGAAATTCCAATACCTCCATCATCTCCTTTGATCACATGGCGAGAATCTTTTGGATTGACCCAAAGAATTCGGTCATCCCCATGAAGCGATTGACGGGGAGCAGTGAACGTTCTTCCACTATCACTTGAATAGCTGTACTGATTCATCATATAAATCCTTGATTCATCACTTGGATCCACCAAAGGCTGGGAAGCATACATCGGTCTTGGATTCCAATCACTCATCAATTCCCAGTTTTCACCTTTGTTTTTGCTGCGGTAAAGGCCAGCTCTTCGCTCATTGTAAGCGGTGGAGGCATTATATTGATAGCCTTGCTCCAAAGAAATAAACACAACTTCTGGATTGTTGCGATAAATTGAAATGCCTATTCGGCCATAATCCCCTTCAGGAAGTCCATTTTTTAATTCTTTCCAGGTTTTTCCTCCGTCTGTGGATTTATGAATTCCACTGCCTGGGCCTCCGCCATGAAAACCATAAGGCTTTCTTCTTCTTTGGTAAGTAGCTGCATACAGAATCGTAGGATCAGTAGGATCCATCGCGACATCTGACACACCCGTATTTTCATCGACATAGATCAGTCTATCCCAAGTTTTTCCACCATCCTTGGTGTGATACAATCCGCGTTCTTCATTGGGACCCCATAAATGTCCCATGGCTGCAACATATGCTACAAGCGTATCGGTAGGGTGAAGAACTATTCTACCAATATGATGAGAGTCTTTTAATCCCAAATTCTGCCAAGTCTTGCCGCCATCATTAGATTTATAAACGCCATCCCCCCAGGAGTTACTTTGTCTATTGGCTCTCTCGCCGGTTCCCACCCATAGGATGTTGGGATTGTTTTGATTTACGGCAATGGCACCCACAGAGTGAGTCTTTTCGTTTTCAAAAACGGGTTCAAAAGAGACACCGTTATTGGTAGTCTTCCAAATACCACCGGTCGCCGTCGCGGCATAAAAAGTATAAGGATCTGATTCCACCACCGCAAGGTCAACAATACGTCCACTCATGGTGGCAGGACCAATATTTCTTAATGGCAATCCGTTTAATAATTCACTGGTCAATTCCTGACTATGAACAATAATGGAAAGACTCATGCAAAGCAGGAGTAAAAATGATTTGGTTTTTATCAAGCTGGATTTCATAAATGGGGATTTCGGTACGAAGTGGAATTTAAGCAGATGAGCGGAGTCATCCAATACTTTTTGAGGAGCGGTTAGTAACCATAGGTGAAATAGGCTGCTATGGGTTTTGCAAAAACTCATGAATACTATTGGGGACAATCCAATCTTTCCTTTTTCCATTCAAATTTTTTTTCACCTCTTGATCCCCTTTAAATTCCAAAGTTTTGGGAATGCTTGATCAAGAAGTATCTTTGCCCCTGAATTAAAAACGAATCAATCGTGGCAAATAAAATTGTAAAAGTCGGCTTGGTACAGTTGAGCTGCTCCGCTGATGTGGTGCTCAATCTGGAAAAAACAATCGCCGGTGTGCGAAAGGCTGCGGCCCAAGGCGCGCAAGTGGTTGTGCTTCAAGAGCTGTTCCGTTCCCTTTATTTTTGTGATGTTGAAGATTACGAAAATTTTAAACTGGCTGAGGCGATTCCCGGTCCTTCTACCGACACTTTTGGGGCATTGGCCAAAGAGCTTGGTGTGGTGATTGTGGCATCACTTTTTGAAAAACGTGCCGAAGGGTTGTATCATAATACGACGGCTGTTTTGGATGCGGATGGTACCTACCTAGGCAAATACAGAAAAATGCATATCCCGGATGATCCGGGCTATTACGAGAAGTTTTATTTCACTCCAGGAGATCTTGGATATAAAGTATTCCCAACCAAATTCGGAAAAATAGGCGTGTTGATTTGCTGGGATCAGTGGTACCCAGAAGCAGCACGGATCACAGCACTCAAAGGAGCTGACTTCCTGGTTTATCCTACAGCTATCGGTTGGGCATTGCACCAAGACGAAGCTACCAATGATGAGCAATATGGTGCTTGGCAAACAATCCAGCGTTCCCATTCCGTAGCAAACGGAATTCCTGTGGTGTCGGTGAACAGAACAGGGGTGGAGGGACCCATGCAGTTTTGGGGAGGTAGTTTTGTCTCCAATGCCTTTGGTCGAGTCACCTATAAAGCTCCACACTTGGAAGAGGAAGTTCATGTCGCAGATCTTGATTTGACCGGATCAGATCGATATCGGACTCATTGGCCATTCCTTCGTGACCGAAGAATTGACTCTTACCAACCCATTACTCAGCGTTACCTCGACGAAGAATAATCCATGCAAGATATTTTTGAACTCGCAAGAACTGGCGTGGTCACTCCCGCTGAATTAGGTTATTATTTCCCGGCCGAATTTGCTCCTCAGGAATCCATGTGGCTCAGTTGGCCGCATAAGGAAGAATCCTGGCCAGGTAAAATCGATGCCATTTATGCGCCCTATTCTTTATTTATCAAGGAAGTTTCGAAAGGTCAAAAAGTAAATATCAATGTCGCGAATGAGGCAATGAAGACTTTTGCCTTACGTCATTTGGAAAAGGCGGGAGTTAATTTAGATCAGGTTCGATTTCACTTTTTTCCTACCAATGATGCTTGGTGCCGAGACCATGGACCAGCTTTTCTAATTAACCCAAAAGCCGAACAAAAGAAGGCTTTGGTGAAATGGGAATACAATGCTTGGGGTGAAAAATATCCTCCGCATGATCTGGATAATCAGATTCCGATCAAAATTGCGGCGGAGCTTGGGATTCCCTGCTTCCTGCCTGGAATTGTCATGGAAGGAGGTTCTGTTGAATTTAACGGAAAAGGAACCCTATTGACCTCTGAAGCTTGCCTCTTGAATGAAAATAGAAATCCTCAG
>CAWUWQ010000256.1:0-12630 GCA_963926065.1 uncultured Algoriphagus sp. | reverse complement strand
CATAGAGAGGACTCGTTCCTTAGTAGAATTGTCTGGCATGATCAGGGTCATCTCCAATCCTAGAACTTTGGCCACCATCGCCAAGGCTATCCCAGTATTGCCGCTTGTGGCTTCTACCAACTTATCCCCTGATTTGATTTCCCCCCGATCTAAGGCAGATCGAAGCATATTATAAGCAGCTCTATCCTTGACACTTCCGCCAGGATTCTGGCCTTCTAGTTTACAAAGTATGTTGACATTAGGATTGGTAGGGATATGCTCCAAAGATACCAAAGGGGTGTTTCCGATCAGTTCAACTAGTCTCATGTTTTTATAATTTGATTTTGAAAGGTCATATGGAATTTGCAATCATGAATTTTATTCCCCTCTTGAAAGTGTGAATAAAATTCTAGAAGCTCATTTCATCTTGATTATTTTTAAATACATACACGTCAGACGTAGCCGTGCCTGCATGATACATTTGTGCTTGGTAATACACTTTGCTTCCAGCAGGGACACTTTTAGTCAACCAAACATTTCCGCCAATCACACTATTCTTTCCAATGGTAGTTGTACCTCCCAGGATCGTCGCACCCGCATAAATTACAACATGATCGGCAATGGTTGGATGTCGCTTGATGTCAGCTTCGCCTTTTTCCACACTCAAAGCACCTAGCGTAACTCCTTGGTAGATTTTCACGTGATCCCCAATCACAGTGGTCTCTCCAATCACCACGCCTGTCCCATGATCAATGCAAAAGAATTGACCAATATTTGCTCCGGGATGAATATCGATTCCAGTTCGACTATGTGCAATCTCAGTAATCATTCTTGGAATGAGTTTAACCCCCAATCGATGGATTTGATTGGCAATCCGGTAAGCGGCAATGGCATAAAACCCAGGATAACTCCGAAGAATTTCAGTTCGGGATTTGGCTGCTGGATCACCTGCATACATGGCATCAACATCCTGATGCACCCAATCATAAATACGTTCTAGATTTTGGAAGAACTCATTTGAAATCAATTCTACCTTGCCATCATACAGGTGTTTGTTTCTGCCCAAGATAGCCGAGAAGGTCAGATGAAGTTGATTAAGTTTTGTCTCCAGCTCATTCTTATTGTTGATTTTTGTCACAGTGTATTCCGGAAAAAGCAATCCCATTAATTCTTCAAAAAACTGTTTTATTACTTTTGGGGAAGGACAATCCGAACACTCTTGATGTGAGATAAAGAGTTTTGAAATAAATGGATCCATGAAAGGTTTGAAATAGGTCTAATTACAATACAAAACCCACTCGAATGACATAAGGTTCACTGTAGGGCGATCGAAGATTGTTATGCAGCACATTATAGAGAAAAGTAAAATTAGCTCCACCTCTTGGTCCAAAAGGGGCGAAATATCCACCGCCAAGGAAAAGGGCATTGGACCAGATTCGCTCAAAACGATCTGAAATTAGATTGTAATTATCAAAATTGATCGATTCATATTCAGCGTGTAAAAATATATTAGGCAGCACATTGTATCTGCCAAATAGTCTTCCTCCATAAGAGGAAGACTCTCCCCCTATGTATCTGCGGTCATTGAAATATTGATAGGTGATACCTACTCCCGAAGAAAACTTTGGGGTAATCATAACACCCACCAAAGGGGAGAAGTCTATTAAAGTCACGGTGCCAAATTGCATCCCGAAATTTCCCCCAAAATAAAGTCGGTCTTTGAATGGGATGCTATCGCCAGGATAGTATTCACGCTGTCCAAAAGTACTGGATATTGAAAGGATAAAGACGAGGAAAAATAAAAGGCTAAACCTATTTTTTAACGATGACATAAAGATCTTCTGTTGGTTTTTTCATCAGGTATTTCTCACGGGCAAACTTCTCCAAAAGTTCAGGATTACTCATCAACTCCTCCCGCTCTGCTTTAATTTTTGCTTTTCGCTCTAAATAAAATTCCTTTTGACCCTCTAAGGTATTGAGTTTACTGCTGAGTTTGACTTGATTGATCACATTATTAGAATCAATAAAAATCATCCAAGCAAAGAAAAAGGCCAATCCTAAAACATAAAAGTTTTTCGTGTATTTGAGGTATTTGGTCATAGGATTAAGGATTTCCTGATTAAGTTACAAAAATGATGCGAAAAAAAAGACAGCCTCGAAAGGCTGTCTAAATTTGTGATAAGGATTATCCGAATCAAACGAATTTTCCATTGAAAATTGCCGCTTCACCCAACTGCTCTTCGATGCGAAGCAATTGATTGTATTTAGCCATACGATCAGATCTAGAAGCTGAACCAGTCTTGATTTGTCCGCAATTTAGAGCTACCGCCAAATCCGCAATCGTTGAATCTTCTGTTTCGCCAGATCTGTGAGACATTACAGTAGTGAATCCAGCTTTGTGAGCAAGATTAACCGCATTGATGGTTTCTGTTAAGGTGCCGATTTGGTTTACTTTGATTAAGATAGAATTCGCTGACTTCTCTTCGATTCCTCTTTTCAAGAATTTCACGTTAGTGACAAAAAGATCATCCCCAACTAATTGCACACGATCTCCTATTTTGGCAGTGAGCATTGCCCATCCTTGCCAATCTTCTTCTGCACAACCATCTTCAATAGAATCAATCGGATATTTTTCAGAAAGCTCAGCTAAATAATTAACCTGCTCCTCACGGCTTCTCATTTTTCCAGTGTCGCCTTCAAATTTCTTATAATCATACATTCCATCCTTGAAAAACTCAGATGCTGCACAATCCAACGCGATGGTAACATCTTTACCAGCCTCATAACCTGCTTTGGAAATTGCATCTAGGATACACGCCAAGGCTTCCTCGGTTCCTCCAGAGAAGTTTGGAGCAAATCCTCCCTCATCTCCTACTGCAGTACTCAAGCCTTTGTCATGAAGAATTTTCTTCAGATTATGGAAAATTTCAGTCCCCATTCGCATGGCTTCTGAGAAAGTTGGAGCTCCTACCGGACGGATCATAAACTCTTGAAATGCAATCGGCGCATCAGAATGTGACCCCCCGTTGATGATATTCATCATAGGAACAGGAAGTGTATTAGCATTTACTCCACCAATATATCTGTAAAGTGGCTGGTTGGATTCCATAGCTGCGGCTTTGGCAACGGCTAGAGAAACACCAAGAATGGCATTTGCTCCCAGTTTGCTTTTATTGGGAGTGCCATCCAATTCGATCATAATCTGATCGATTAGATTTTGCTCAAATATATCAAAGCCTACAAGTTCAGAAGCGATAATATCATTCACATTAGCAACCGCCTTTAGCACTCCTTTGCCCATATAGGCTTTTTTGTCGCCGTCACGAAGCTCGACAGCTTCATTGATACCAGTAGAGGCACCACTTGGTACTGCCGCTCTGCCAAAGGCTCCATTTTCAGTATATACATCCACCTCAACGGTAGGATTTCCTCTAGAGTCTAGAATTTGTCTTGCATGAATTGATTGAATCAACGTCATAGTTTTAAAAGGTTTAGGAGTATTAGTTTTGATTAATTAAAGAAATAAAATCATCGAAAAGATATCTTGAGTCATGAGGACCAGGAGAGGACTCTGGGTGATATTGCACCGAGAAAGCGGGCTTATTCTTCAAGCGAATTCCGGCCACAGTGTTGTCATTCAAATGCACGTGAGTAATCTCCACTTCTGGATTTTTCTCAGCATCTTCTCTATTAATATTGAAGCCATGATTCTGGGAAGTGATTTCACTTTTCCCTGAATTCAAATTTTTGATAGGATGATTCAATCCTCTATGGCCATGGTGCATCTTATAGGTTGAAATTCCGCAAGATTCGGCAAGAATTTGATGCCCAAGACAAATACCAAAAAGAGGTTTGCCAGTATTCAAGATGTCCTTAGTAGTAGCTACTGCATATTCCATCACTGCGGGATCACCTGGGCCATTGGAAAGAAAGTATGCATTAGGAGACCAAGCTTCCATCTCTGCTAATTTAGTTTTAGCAGGGAATACTTTACAGTAAACGCCCCTGCTAGCAAGATTTCTAAGAATATTCTTCTTAATACCAAAATCAAGACAAGCCACTTTGATGGGAGCATTTTCATCCCCATAATAATAAGCCACTTGGGTACATACTGCGGAAGAAAGCTCCAAACCATTCATATCAGGGACTTTCTCCAATTCAGACTGAAGACCAACTATATTTTCTTCAAATTCGGAACTGATAATGGCATTCATAGCACCTTTGGCTCTTAGGTGACGAACGAGCATTCTAGTATCGATATCTGCGATACCAGTGATTTTATTCGCTACTAAATAATCCTGAAGCGAACCGTTTGCATCGATTCTGGAATAAACTTCAGAAAAGCTATTGACTACAATACCACCAATCGTAGGATGATCGGATTCGACTTCGGAATCGATCACGCCATAATTTCCGATATGAGGTGTAGTAGTCACGATTATTTGTCCAGTATAAGATGGATCGGTATAAATCTCCTGATAGCCGGTCATTCCGGTATTGAAGCAAATCTCACCACCGTTTGTTCCATGGTTTCCAATCAATGAACCGTGAAAGACAGTTCCATCCGCTAAGAGTAAAGTTGCTTTTTGTTTGATCATCGTTCTTTTTGAGTTGCCCAAAGTTAAATATTTATTGGAAAGGATTAAGGTTGAAAAGGGTATAAAAAAAGGATTGAACAAATGTCCAATCCTTTGATATAATCAGTGAGTGCATCAACTTACTTCTCTTCAGTTTCGCCTTCAATTGAATCTTCACTAGCCTCTGGAGCACTTGGCTCTTCAGATTTTGTCTCTACAGCTGGAGTTTCTACTTTAGCTTCTGCCACAGCGGAAGCTGTTCCAGTAACTCTTCTAGATCTTCTAGTAGTCTTCTTAACTGGCTTAGAATCTTTTAACATCAATTCGTTAAAGTCAACCAATTCGATAATACACATCTCAGCGTTATCACCTAATCTGAAACCAGTCTTGATGATACGTGTGTATCCTCCAGGACGATTAGCTACTTTTTCAATCACACCTCCGAATAGCTCAATGATTGCCTCTTTATTTTTCAAATAAGAGAAAGCCATACGTCTATTGTGAGTTGTATCCTCTTTTGCTCTAGTCACAAGAGGTTCCAAATACTTCTTCAATTCTTTTGCCTTGGCAAGCGTGGTCGAAATACGCTTGTGAAGAATTAGTGAAGTTGCCATATTAGAAAGCATTGCCTTCCGGTGAGCAGCCTTCCTTCCAAGGTGGTTAAATTTCTTACCGTGTCTCATATTAATTATTCTTCATCAAGTTTATACTTTGAAATATCCATTCCAAAAGTCAATCCTTTTTCTTGGATAAGTTGCTCTAGTTCTGCAAGAGACTTCTTACCAAAGTTTCTGAATTTCATCATGTCCGAGATTTCAAGTCTTGCCAAGTCCCCAAGTGTCTTCACATCAGCTGCCTTAAGACAGTTGAATGCTCTAACGGAAAGGTCTAGATCGCTTAAGGAAGTCTTAAGCAACTTTCTCATGTGCAAAAACTCCTCATCAATCGGCTCTGGTTCAGCTATTCCTGTTGAATCTAAAACCATTGTTTGGTCAGAGAACAACATGAAGTGTTGAATCAAGATTTTAGCAGATTCTTGAAGTGCTTTCTCCGGATGGATTGAGCCATCTGTAGATACTTCTAAGATAAGTTTTTCGAAGTCAGTCTTTTGCTCTACTCTCGTGTTCTCTACACTGTACTTCACATTCTTTATTGGTGTGAAGATAGCATCGATAGCGATTGTGCCAAAGATTTGATCTTTTGGTTTGGATTCTTCAGCTGGTAAGTAACCTCTGCCCTTTTCCACCACTAATTCCATCTCAAAGTTTTTAGATTCGTCGATATGACAAATCACTAAATCTGGATTTAAGATTTCGAAGGAAGATGTGAACTTCGCAATGTCCCCAGCAGTGAACACAGATTGATTCTTTATCTCGACAGTGATTTTCCCATCAAATGCTTCATGCACTTTCTTGAATCTCACTTGTTTCAAGTTCAAAATAATATCTGTGACGTCTTCAACTACACCTTCAATAGTAGAAAATTCATGCACTACTCCAGGAATCTTCAATGAAGTGATTGCATAACCCTCTAAGGATGAAAGCAGAATTCTTCTCAAGGCATTACCGATGGTAACGCCATAGCCTTTTTCTAGTGGTTTGAAGGTAAATAAGCCATGAAAATCATCGGCTTTTTCCATTACCACTTTCTCCGGCATTTGAAATGCTAGTATGGACATATATCTCGTTCTTTTTTAAAAGCTGAAAATATTAAAATTACTTAGAGTAAAGTTCGACAATGAGTTGCTCCTTGATATTCTCAGGAATATCATCTCTGCCTGGTACACTGACGAATTTGCCGGTCAATGATGTGCCATCCCACTCTAACCAAGGATATTTATTTGCACCTTTTCCAGCTAAGCTACTAGTGATGGCTAGAAGAGACTTAGAACGTTCTCTAACTGAAACCACATCACCTGGCTTAAGCGTATAGGAAGGGATATTTACCACATCACCATTCACAAGAATATGTTTGTGAGAAACTAGCTGTCTAGCACCTCTCCTAGTTGGAGAAATTCCTAATCTATATACTGTGTTGTCTAATCTTCCTTCTAGAAGTTGAAGTAGGTTTTCACCTGTGATTCCAGACTTTCTCGAAGCAATACCAAACATTTTAGCAAATTGTCTTTCCAATACTCCGTAGATGTATTTTGCTTTCTGCTTTTCGGAAAGCTGTATAGCATATTCCGACTGCTTCTTTCTTCTACCTCTTCCGTGTTGTCCCGGAGGGTAATTCTTTTTCTGTAGCGCTTTGCTATGCCCTTCGATAGGCTCACCAAATTTTCTGGCGATCTTTGATTTAGGACCTGTATATCTAGCCATTCTGTTACAATTTTAAAATTAAACTCTTCTACGCTTTGGTGGACGACAGCCATTGTGAGGCATAGGAGTCACGTCGATAATCGTGGTTACATCCAAACCTACATTTTGCAAGGTTCTGATCGCTGATTCTCTACCAGCACCAGGACCTTTCACAAAAACCTCGACTTTTCTCAAACCTAGGTCATATGCAACTTGTCCGCAATTCTGGGCTGCCATTTGAGCAGCGTATGGAGTGTTCTTCTTTGATCCTCTGAAACCCATTTTACCGGCAGAGGCCCAAGATATCACTTGTCCTGCATTGTTGGTAATAGAGATAATGATATTATTGAAGGAGGCTTTAATATGCACCTGTCCAACAGCTTCTACCTTTACTACTCTTTTTTTACCTTTTGCTTTATCGTTTCTTTTCTGAGCCATAATCTAATCAGGTTTTATTTAGTTGCCTTCTTTTTGTTAGCAACTGTTTTACGCTTACCCTTCCTTGTTCTGGCATTGTTCTTAGTCTTCTGACCACGAACAGGAAGTCCTTTTCTGTGTCTCAAACCTCTGTAACAACCGATATCAAGTAGTCGTTTGATGTTCAATTGGACCTCTGACTTCAGTACACCTTCTGTTCTGAATTCTTCAGCAATAATGTTACGAATGGCGGTTGATTCATCATCATCCCACTCACCTGCTTTTTTATCGAAAGAGATACCAGCCTTGCTTAAGATAGCTCTAGCGGAGTTTCTTCCGATTCCGAAGATATAGGTAAGTCCGATCTCGCCTCGCTTATTGTCTGGTATGTCTACACCTGCAATTCTAGCCATAATCTTAACCTTGTCTTTGTTTAAACTTAGGATTCTTCTTATTGATGACGTATAGAACTCCTTTTCTTCGGATCAACTTACAGTCAACACTTCTCTTTTTGATAGATGTCTTTACTTTCATATCAGTTTATTTATATCTATATACTATTCTTCCTTTTGATAAATCGTATGGAGAGAGTTCTAATTTGACGCGGTCACCAGGAAGAATCTTGATGTAATTCATCCTCATTTTCCCTGAAATATGAGCAATTAATTGATGCCCGTTCTCCAGTTCCACTTTAAACATCGCATTAGACAATGCTTCTACGATGGTACCATCCTGCTCTATTGATGTCTGTTTAGCCATATTAGAATTTAAAATTCTCTTCTATGTATTTATGGGTTGTCAAAACCTCTGTTCTATCTTCAAATATTGCTACTGTGTGCTCATAGTGTGCAGAAGGTTGACGATCCGCTGTGCGAATAGTCCATCCATCTCGCTCTTGGACAATGTTTCGTGTTCCAAGATTAACCATAGGCTCGATCGCGATTACCATTCCTTCTTTCAACAGAGGACCGCTACCTTTTTTACCGTAATTAGGAACCTCGGGTGCTTCATGAAGACTTTTTCCAAGTCCATGCCCCACTAATTCGCGAACTACCGTATATCCTTTGGCCTCAACAAATTTTTGGATAGCATTTCCAATATCACCGATTCTATTACCAAATACAGCTTGCTCAATACCTAGATATAAGGAATCTTTAGTAGCTCTAAGAAGATCTATAATAGGAGTGGGAACTTCACCGACAGGATATGTATAAGCGGAATCGCTATGAAAACCTTGGTGAAAGACTCCACAATCTATTGAGATTATATCGCCATCTTTCAATTCATAATCACTAGGAAATCCGTGAACCACAACCTCATTTGTAGATATACATAATGAAGCAGGAAAACCATTGTAGCCTTTGAAGGATGGAACAGCTTTGTGATCTCGAATAAATTCCTCAGCAATCTTATCTAGAAAAGAGGTCTTTACCCCTTCTTTGACATGCTTTGCAACTTCCCCATGGGCTCTTGCTAGAATATCAGCACTATCTTTTATTAACTTAACTTCTTGCGAAGTCTTGTAATGAATCATCTTAGGCTACTTGGTAATTAGTAGGATTATTCTTCACATTACCACTTTTCATCATTCCTTCATAATGCCTCATTAACAAATAGCTTTCAATTTGCCTCAATGTATCCATGATTACACCCACCATGATTAGAAGCGAAGTACCACCATAAAACTGAGCAAACTCTCCACCTACTCCCGATATAATCGCCAAAGCAGGAAGTATTGCTACTGCAGCTAGAAGTATAGACCCCGGCAATGTAATTTTAGAAATAATACCATCGATGAATTCTGATGTCGGTGCACCAGGTTTTATACCAGGTACAAATCCACCATTCCTCTTCATGTCCTCCGCTATCTGCTCCGGGTTAACCGTGATAGCAGTGTAGAAGAAGGTGAAAATTATAATCATCGTGGCAAACAATAAATTATATTGCCAGGAGGTAAAATCACTAAATGTAGCACCAATGTAGTTGGCAATATCGTTATCCTGAGCCCAAATTTGAGCTATCAAAGCAGGAACAAACATCAAGGACTGAGCAAAGATTATCGGCATTACACCAGAGGCGTTTACTTTGATTGGGATGTACTGACGTTGTCCACCATAAACCTTACCTCCCACTACTTGCTTTGCATATTGCACCGGAATCCTTCTTGTGGCTTCTGTAAGTGCAATTACACCTACAACTACAAAGAACAAAACACCTGCCTCTATTAAAAGAAGTAATAATCCAGAAGACCCTTTTTCCACTCCTTCGGCAATTAAAGCTCCAGGAAATCTTGAAATGATACCTATCATAATTAGCATTGAAATACCGTTACCGATACCTTTCTCAGTAATTTTCTCCCCCAACCACATACAAAACATGGTACCGGCTGATAGGAGAACCAAAGAGCTAAACATAAACAGTGATGTACTTACCATTACAGCACCAGTGGGCAATATAGTAGCGGAAACATATCCGATACCTTGAGCAATGGTTATTAAAATAGTTAGAACTCGAGTAATCTGGTTGATTCGTTTTCTCCCAGACTCCCCTTCCTTCTGCATTTTCTGAAAGTAAGGAACTCCAACAGTTAATAACTGCAACACAATCGAAGCAGAAATATAAGGCATAATGCCAAGTCCAAAGATAGAAGCATTACTAAAGGCTCCTCCTAAGAACGTATCTATCAAACCAAAGATCCCTTCTGCAGGACCATTCAATTTGGATGGATCCACTCCTGGAAGTACGATAAAGGAACCTAACCGGAAAATGATTAGAAATCCTATCGTATTTAAGATTCTTATTCTTAAATCCTCGATAGAGAAAATGTTCTTAACTGTTGAAATAAACTTTTTCATTAATTCAAATTGTGTTTATCGAACCACCCGCTTTTTCAATTGCTTCAACAGCTGAGGCAGAGAATTTGTGAGCAGATATTTCCAACTTAGCTTTCAATTCTCCTCCTCCGAGGATTTTGATTTTGTCATTCTTAGAAGCAATACCATGAGAGACTAATGCCTCCATATTAATCACCTCAAGATTATGTTGCTCCGAAAGGATCTGCAAGGTATCTAAATTTACTGGCTTAAACTCTACTCTGTTAAAGCTTTTGAATCCAAACTTAGGCACTCTCCTTTGAAGCGGCATCTGACCACCTTCAAATCCAAGCTTTCTTTTGTAACCGGACCTAGACTTAGCTCCTTTATGACCTCTTGTCGAAGTCCCTCCTCTACCTGAACCTGTACCTCTACCAATTCTCTTACGATTTTTGGTTGATCCTTCAGCTGGGGTTAATGTATGCAATTTCATAATTAAGCTTCCTCCACTTTTACAAGGTGATTAACTTTATTTACCATTCCAGCAATTTGAGGAGTATTCTCTACCACAACAGATTTGCTGATTCTACCAAGTCCTAAAGCTGTGATTGTAGCTTTTTGATCTTTTGGTCTGTCGATAGTGCTCTTAGTTTGAGTAATTTTGATCTTAGCCATGATAATTATCCGTTAAAAACTTTAGACATTTTCACTCCGCGTTGCTGAGAAACAGCAATTGCATCTCTAAGTTGTACTAATGCATCGATTGTAGCTTTCACCACGTTGTGAGGATTTGATGAACCTTTGGACTTAGCAAGCACGTCTGTAACGCCTGCGCTTTCCAACACTGCCCGCATTGCACCACCGGCGATAACACCTGTACCTGCTGCAGCTGGCTTGATCAACACAAATCCACCACCGAATTTACCTAATTGTTCATGAGGAATGGTGCCTTTTAGAATTGGTACTTTCACCAAGTTCTTTTTTGCATCTTCGATACCTTTAGTGATTGCGTCAGTTACCTCGTTGGCTTTACCCAACCCATAACCTACAACACCCTGGCCATCGCCTACTACAACAATTGCAGAAAAAGAGAATCTTCTACCACCTTTTACCACTTTGGCTACTCGGTTGATCGCTACTACTTTTTCTTTTAAATCTGTATCTGTAGCCCTAATTGGCTTTCTTCTTAATTGAGACATAAAGGATTAAAATTTAAGGCCTCCTTCTCTAGCACCATCGGCTAAAGCTTTCACGTTACCGTGATATAGGTAACCATTTCTGTCAAAAACCACTTCGTTTACTCCATTAGCAACAGCTCTTTCGGCAAGTTTTTTACCTACCTCTTTAGAAACTGAAACATTGGTATTGGCTTTGGCTCCCAATTCTTTGGAAGATGCATGTGCCAATGTCTGACCTTTAAGATCATCAACAAGCTGAGCATAAATACCTGTATTACTTTTGAATACAGATAAACGCGGTCTGGAATCTGTACCAGAAATTTTTCTCCTGATACCTTGCTTGATTCTAAGTCTTCTGGAACTCTTATTAAATGCCATAACTTATTATTTTTTACCGGCAGTTTTACCAGCCTTACGTCTAACAATTTCACCCACGAAGCGTACACCTTTTCCTTTGTAAGGCTCAACCTTACGAAGCGAACGGATTTTAGCAGCTACTTGACCGATCAATTCTTTGTCCACACCTTCTAATGTGATAATCGGATTCTTTCCTTTGGCAGTCTCAGTCTTTAATGAGATCTCCTTTGGAAGCGCCATAAAAATGCTGTGCGAATAACCTAAGGCAAGCTCAAGTATCTGTCCTTGGTTTGAGGCTTTGAAACCTACACCTACCAACTCCAAATCTTTCTTGTACCCTTCTGACACGCCAACCACCATGTTGTTGACCAATGATCTGTAAAGACCATGCAACGACTTGTGTCTCTTGGACTCTGTAGGTCTTGTGAAAATGACCTCATTGCCCTCTACTGTTACCTGAATATCGGGATTCACATCCTGAGTTAGGGTACCCTTTGGACCTTTAACAGTGACAGTTCCATGAGCTGACACGTCTACAGTTACACCACCGGGAATATTTATTGGTTTTTTACCTATTCTAGACATAGTAGTAAATTAATATACGTAACAAAGTACTTCACCACCGATACCTTCTGTGCGGGCCTCTTTGTCTGTCATCACTCCTTTCGAAGTGGACACAATCGCGATGCCAAGACCATTGATAACTCTTGGGAGCTCGTCGTGCTTGACATATTTCCTTAAACCTGGCTTACTTACGCGCTGCAGGCTTACGATTGCATTGAGTTTGGTGGTTGGGTTAAACTTCAAAGCAATTTTGATTGTGCCTTGAGGTCCATTTTCTTCAAACTTATAGTTTTGAATGTACCCCTTGTCGTGAAGTACTTTGGTAATCTCCTTCTTGATGTTAGAAGCAGGTATCTCAACAATACGATGAGAAGCCTTGATGGCATTTCTCAATCGGGTTAGATAATCAGCTATTGGATCGGTCATATTTTCTATGGTCTAGCAC
>CAWUWQ010000255.1:0-3494 GCA_963926065.1 uncultured Algoriphagus sp. | reverse complement strand
TCCGAGAGTGGTATGAGGCTGATTTGGGTGAATTTGAAGAGTTACTTGAATCCGAAGTCTGGGAGATTCTACTGGAACAGGGCTTGTTAATACTTTGATTTTCTTTTAACCAGTAAGAATAAGGCGGTTAAGCAAAGGGAGCAAAGCGTATTTTCTCCTCCGCAAATCCATCAAAAATTACCGTCTTGTAGAGAGGGTATATCGTTAGCCCGGATTTTTTTCTTGGAAAAGGGTTAGTTATGTTCGCCTGTTTTGGTCGAAAAGATTTCTATTTGGGAAATAAAGGTTCGCCAAAATGCATTGATGGTGATTTTTATTTATCCTCAAACCTACTTACCGGAGATAGATGACTCATGGACGACTAAAAAATGATTGAATTTTATTCCCTCGGGATCGCTTGATTCAGTTTTTAAATTTCCTTAGTAAGATTACCCAAGCGCTGTTTGGCTAGATTTAATTCCATCTGTAACGATTCTACCTTTCCCAGCAAATTCAAAATCACATCAATCCCTTCTAGGTTGACATCCAATTCTTTGTGCAGTCTAAGGACTTTCTCTAAATCAGTGACCTTCTCTTCTGGGATGTAGTTTTCTTCATTTTCCCGAACCAAAATGATCAATCCTATTTCTTCGAGCGATTCAAAAAAAGATGCTTCGAGTTCGTAGTGGATACATAAGGTTTCAACCAAGACTAATTTTTGATTTTCCATCTCATCTCATGGCTTTAAGTTCTTTGAATAATCCCTTCTCTTTTTCGGTTATATTTTCGGGGAGCTTTATTGAATAGGTAAGAATCAAATCTCCGAATTCCCCTTTCTTTTTATAGATAGGAAATCCTTTCCCTTTCAGCTTCACTTTTGTATTATTTTGAGTTTCGGGAGCGATTTTCAGTTTTACTTTGCTGTCAAAAGTTTCTGTCAACAAATCCCCTCCTAGTATCGCCGTGTATAGATCCAGCTCAATATTTTTATGGAGGTTGTTTCCCATCCGGTGAAAATCGGTATCGTTTTTCAATTGAATTTTGATGTAAAGGTCGCCATTTGGCCCTCCATTGGCTCCTGGGCTACCTTTTTCTGAGATTTTGATTGTTTGCCCATTATCTATACCGGCACCTATGGTCACTCGGATTTTATTCCCACCCACATCTAGGACTTGGGGAAAGTCATCATAGACATCCCTTAAGTTTAAATTCAATTCCGCATTGAGATCTTGGCCTTTGTATTTTACGCTTCTGCCCCCTTGCCGAAAACTTGATCCACCACCTCCGAACATTGATTCGAAGTATTCTGAAAAGTCACCCTCAGAGAAGCCTTGACCTGAAGATCCTTG
Organism: uncultured Algoriphagus sp.; assembly: GCA_963926065.1. Taxonomy (GTDB): domain Bacteria; phylum Bacteroidota; class Bacteroidia; order Cytophagales; family Cyclobacteriaceae; genus Algoriphagus. The sequence goes on along the minus strand of CAWUWQ010000255.1, from coordinate 2,166 downwards.
CGGTCTACCACTTTGGCCTTGCGTACTTCTTCGTTGCTTTTGTTGGCGCTCATATTCTTCTCCATGCTTCCAGTCCTTACCATATTTGTCATACTTGGCACGGTTCTCCGGATTGCTCAGGACTTCATTAGCTTCGTTGATTTCTTTGAACTTGCGCTCGGATTCCTTGTCATCCGGATTGACATCAGGGTGATATTTTCTAGCTAACTTCCGATAAGCTTTTTTGATTTCTTCAGGGCTAGCTGTTTTTGCCAGCCCCAGAGATTTGTAATAGTCAATAAAATCCATTTTAGATTTTTCTATTGAAGTTTGGATAAACTATTGAAAAAGAATTTCTATCCTTTTAGCTTTTCGTTGAAGAATTTAATGGTTCGTTCCCAAGATAAATTTGCCGCCGCTTCATCGTACCGGGAAGTGGTATTATTATGAAAACCATGATTGGTCTCTGGGTAGAAATAAGCGGTACTTTCTACACCATTAGCATTAAGTGCTGTTTCATAAGCTGGCCATCCGGCATTAACCCGCTCGTCTAAACCTGCATATTGCAACATTAATGGAGCTTTAATTTTAGCAGCTTCTTCTGCTGTGGGCTGACCACCATAATAGGGAACAGAAGCTCCCAGTTCAGGGATTCGAACAGCCATCATATTTGAAATCCAACCTCCAAAGCAAAATCCAACTACACCTACCTCTCCTGTGCAATCGGGATGGTTTTTTAAATATTCATAGGCAGCGATAAAGTCTTCGAGCATTTCATCCCGATCTCGCTTGGATTGCATGGCTCTGCCATCATCGTCATTTCCTGGATATCCACCCAGTGGTGTCAAAGCATCTGGAGCAATAGAAATAAAACCTGCTACAGCCGCCCTTCTTCCGACATCTTCGATGTAAGGATTTAATCCACGGTTTTCATGTACAACAACAATCCCGGGCACTTTCCCTTTTTTATCTGCAGGAATTGAAAGAAGACCTTTGATTGATCCGCCTCCTTTTGGAGAATTGTACATCACATAGTCGGAACTCAATCGCTCGTCATCCTTCGAGATAGTTCTTGTGCTGACATAATCTGGTATCATCGCGCTCATTAGCGAAGCCACTGTAATACCACCTACGGCATAGATGGAAAGCTTTTCCACAAAAGTCCTGCGGTCAATTTGATTGTGTGCATATGCATCGTAGAGGTCAAAAACCTCCTGCTTGATTTCCTCTTTCTTTAGATCGCTCATGATTAAAATTAATTTATTTATGTTTTTTTTAAAAAAATCGATTCTTCAATTTATTTAAAATGAATGGTATAAAAGCAAACATTTTGAAGATTGGAATAAAAAATAGATGAATTTAATCTTAAAGCGATTGCCGGTGGGGGTTTCGGTTTTGTGATGGCTGATTAAAATATTGAACTCCAATATGCATTGATCTCTAGTCGAAAGGTTCTATTTTTAGGAGAAATTAGTCTTTAATTTAATCCGAAATAATCCAGACATGGAAGAAGAGGTAATCAAAGTGAAAAAAGAAAAAACTGAACGTGAGCGCCAGACTTTTTTTAGAGTGACTTTTAAAAATAATTGTAATCTGCTTCAGATTGCTGATAATAAAGCCAATATCATTATTAGTATTAATGCGCTTGTGATTTCTTCGACGATTGCCATCATTGGTTATGGGTCTATTTCCCATGGTTTAGATATCAAAAATCCATTCACACTGATTCCGATTTTACTTTTGCTTACTACTTGCCTGACCTCTACAATCTTGGCTGTGCAGGCAGCAAAGCCGAAAATTATGGGCAAAACTCCACCTTCGGATGTAAAGCCAAAATCAAGTATGCTTTTCTTTGGAGAAAGCTCCACTTATACCTTGGATGAATATTTGGTTGAAATTGATAGAATTCTTCCTTCAAAAGCGGAAATTCATGAGCATATGGGGATTTCACTCTATTATCAAGGAAAAGTATTAAACCAAAAATACAATCTGCTTCGACATGCATACAATGTCTTTATTCTTGGTTTAGTAATCGGGATTCTAACTTTCTTGATGTTTATGACAGTTGGGTGAGGTTCCAAATTAGATTAATTCCCGAAGGGTAAACTTCTAATTTTCTTTAAGGTTACTTACAGGATTGATCTGGGTTGCTTTTACTATTTGTAAGCCAGTACTGATCAATAGAAT
>CAWUWQ010000254.1:0-2694 GCA_963926065.1 uncultured Algoriphagus sp. | reverse complement strand
CGGATGGTCTAAACCGATTTGCTTCATGGGTGAATTCTCATAAAGCCTACAACTTGAACGGTGATCCAAATGGTGCAGAATATAATGAGGCTTGGCCAAGAGGAAGAACTAACCATTATTGGTTTGACTTGAATCGAGACTGGCTCCCTGTTCAGCATCCTGAGTCTAGAAATCGGGTAAAAGTATTTCAGGAATGGCTTCCAAATATTCATTTGGATTTTCATGAAATGGGCACTAATAGCACCTTCTTCTTTCAGCCTGGAGTTCCTTCACGAATGCACCCACTCACTCCGACTAAGAATTTTGAGTTGACCGAGAAAATTGGAACCTACCATGCAAAAGCATTGGATCAAATTGGTTCGCTTTATTATAATCAGGAGAATTACGATGATTTTTATTATGGAAAGGGCTCTACCTATCCAGATGTACAGGGTTCGATAGGAATACTATTTGAGCAGGCGAGTTCCAGAGGTCATTTGCAGGAAAGTGCAAATGGGATGCTGAGCTTTCCTTTTACGATCCGAAATCAATTCACAGCCAACCTTTCTTCCTACAAAGCCGCTAATGAAATGCGGGTAGAATTGAATCAGTGGATGAAAGATTTCTATAAGGGCATTGCTGTAGAAACTGCTGCTGATGTAAATAAAGCCTACATTTTTGGGAGCAAGGATGATGATGCTAGAAGCTTTCATTTGGCAGATTTGATTCTTCAGCACAATATCAAGGTTTTCAGTCTTAATGAGGATATCACTGTCAACGGTAAAGAGTTTAAAGGTAAAAATGCCTACATCGTACCAGCAGATCAGCCACAATATCGATTGATCAAGGCGATGTTTGAGACTCGGACTACTTTCCAGGATAGTCTGTTTTATGATATTTCAGCTTGGACTTATCCTATGGCTTTCAATTTGGACTACATGGCGCTGAACAGTAAGATCCTGAATCTTGCCAATGTAACTGAAGTATCTAAATCCTCGCTTGAGCTAGCACCAGGTAGAGTATTTGGAGTTGCTGGAGCTTATCAATATGCGATGGAATGGTCAGATTACTATGCGCCAAAAGCTGCTTATGATTTGATGGAAGCAGGATTCTTGGTCCGCGTTTCCCAGGCTGGTTTTGGAGTGACTGGAGGGAAAGAATTTGGTCGAGGAACACTTTTGATCGGTACTGGCGAAAGCAAAATGGACCCGCAACAAATGCATCAAAAATTAACTCAAATCGCAGAAGGAGCACATGTGGATATCTACGCACTGACGAGCGGATATACGACTGGAGCAAATCTGGGCTCGACTACAATCGCTCCTTTAAAGATTCCTAAAATTGCGCTTTTGGTAGAAGGAGGAGTAGATAGCTACGAAGCTGGAGAAATCTGGCACTTGCTTGATCAGCGCTACGAGATGCCGGTGACTTTGCTTCCTATGGATGCGATCGGAGGAAATACTCTGGATCGATATAATGTGATTCTGATGCCAGATGGCCGTTATAATTCTTTGGGTAAGTCTGGTGCAGCAACGTTGAAAAGCTGGATTTCTGAAGGAGGGACTTTAATCGCTAAAGGAGGAGCACTTCGATTCCTTTCTGAAAATGAAGTCGGAAATATAACGTTCAGAAAAGGTGCTGAATCCGAAAAAGGTCTTCAAAGAAATTATGCAGAGTATGAAAATGCGACAGGTGCGAAAGTAACGGGTGGAGCCATCTTCAATGCAAAATTAGATATTACTCACCCGATCGGCTATGGCTACGAAAGCTCTGAAATCCACACCTTCCGTAATGACAATTTATTTATGGAGCCTTCCGAGAATCCATATGCAAATCCCGTGGTTTACACCGATTCTCCCCTAGCTTCTGGATATCTTCATCCATCCAATTTGGAAGGACTGAAAAATGGTGGAGTAGTACGGATCTCTGGAGTGGGTCAAGGTAGAATAATCGGATTTGCTGATAATATGAATTTCCGAGCATTCTGGTTTGGAACAAATAAACTATATGCCAATGCGATTTTCTTTGGTCAAATAATCGATGGGGGAACAACCCGATAATTCGACAAAGGCTTCTTAATCTAAGAGGCCTTTGTTTTTTAATTTTGCATATTTAGGCTTAACCTATCCACATGAAATTCTTGAAACCACCAGTTATTCTGCTCTTCTTTCTTTTCATTTCAAATTCAATTCTTGCCCAAGAAATGAGTTTTGAGGAATACAATCCCCCTTCGACCTTGAAGGTACCAGAGCATATTGTGACTAGGGCAAAGTTCCCTTTCGTAGATATTCATAGTCATCAGGGTGGAATCAATGAAACTAGAATCGATAAGTTGATTTCTGAAATGGATGAAATCAATATGGGCGTGATGGTTAACTTGAGCGGAAGAGGGTTTGGTAGAGGAGATAGCAACACCCAGCAGGAATACATCAAAGCGATGCTAGCGGAATTTCAAGCGCATGCTCCCGGTCGATTTATGGTTTTTACCAACATCAATTTTGCTGGAATCGGTGATAAGAATTGGAGTCGAATAGCGGTGAAAGAGTTAGAAGAGGATGTAGCTGCAGGTGCGGTTGGTCTGAAAATCTATAAAAGTCTGGGCTTTTCTGTGAAAGATGTACAAGGAAACCGAGTTCCTGTAGATCATCCTGACTTGGACCCTATATGGGCAAAAGCTGGTGAATTAGGAATCCCGGTGATTATCCATTCGGCAGA
>CAWUWQ010000253.1:0-18364 GCA_963926065.1 uncultured Algoriphagus sp. | reverse complement strand
AACCATTCTATTTTCTCCAAAGTTGAGAACCTCTTCATTCAGCTAAATCACGATTTGGAGCTTCCGATTAGCCAGGATAACTATGATGAGTTTTATGATCGCGTGATTTGCTACGGTGAGTTGCTTGCCACACATATTGTGATGGAGTTTCTTTGCACCATTGACCTACTTGTCGTTTGGAAGGATGCCCGTGAATTGATTCAAACTGATAGTGCTTTTCGGTTTGCGAAAGTCAACTGGGAGGTTACCAAAAAGAAATGCCAAAATCAGCTGCTTCCCATTTTAGAGCAATTTCCAGTAGTCACTCAGGGCTTTATCGGGTCGGATTCAAAAGGGCGAACAACGACACTGGGTAGAGAAGGGTCTGATTTTACTGCTGCTATTCTTGCCTCCAGTCTAAATGCAAGCTCAGTGACGATCTGGAAAGATGTCCCCGGGATCTTAAATGCTGATCCAAAACGCTTTCCGGACACACAGTTATTTGATGAATTAGAATACCGTCAAGCTGCCGAAATGACTTATTACGGAGCTTCGGTAATTCATCCCAAGACTATTAAGCCACTAGCTAATTTAAATATCCCCCTTTTCGTGAAGTCATTTTTAAACCCTGAAGCTGCTGGCACTAAAATTTTTGGAGAAGCTAAATCACATCAGATTCCCACCATTATTTTAAAAGAAAATCAAGTTCTAGTCAGTTTCAAGGTTAAGGATTTCACCTTCATCGAAGAGCATCATATCCATCAAGTTTACGATCAACTGCAGCAATTGAAGTTGCGTGTCAATATGCTTCAAACTTCTGCGATTACAATTTCAATTGTGATTGATGCCCAACTTTTCAAACTGGAGCAGCTTTTAAAAAGACTCAAAGACCAGTTTGAGATACGGTATAATGAAGGGCTGGAATTATTGACTGTACTTCATCCGAATGAAAAAGTAATCGCTGAACAACTAGAAAGATTTGAATCCTTGCTCGAGCAAAGTACCAGAACAACTTTTCAGATCGTAAGAAGAGCTAAAGAGAAGTAAGATTGAACATTTGACTTGCATTACTTATATTTAACTGATTTAAACCTTTGCCCTCATGGGTATTAGTCCAATCAATTCACTAATCAGCCCTTACTAACCCCATCATGAAATCAAGACGAATTTTCCTCCAAAAAGCGAGCTTATCTGCCTTAGCTTTTACTGCTCTTCCAGCTTTTTCGAATGCAAAAAAAAACACTGCCCGTAAGGACGATAAAATACTACGAGTAGCAATCATGGGATTAGGAAGCTATGGGACCCGAGTAGCTGAGGCAATGAAGGAAAGTAAACGTGCTAGGCTCGTGGGTGTGATTAGCGGAACTCCGTCTAAAGTCACTGACTGGCAGAGCAAGTATGGGATTCCTGACAAAAACTGTTACAACTATGAGAATTTTGACCAAATCAAGGATAACCCAGATATCGATGCGGTTTATGTAATTACCCCAAATGCGCTTCATAAAGATCAAGTCATTCGAGTAGCTAAAGCTGGGAAGCATGTTATTTGTGAAAAGCCAATGGCTATCAATGCAAAAGATGGACAGGCTATGGTAGATGCATGCAAAGCTGCAGGTGTGCAGCTATTAATTGGCTATCGAATGCATTTCGAAGCTAATACCCTCGAAGCGATCCGAATGAGAAAGTCCGGAGAGTTGGGTGAAGTGAAATTTTTTCAAGGTTTAAGCGGATTTGTGATTGGTGACCCCACACAATGGAGGTTAAACCCCAAACTTTCTGGCGGAGGAGCTATGATGGATATTGGGATTTATTCAATCAACGGCGCACGATACCTGCTAGGAGAGGAGCCGATCTGGGTAACTGCCCAAGAGACTAAAACTGATACAGTGAAGTTTAAGGAAGGAATCGATGAGACAATTCAGTTTCAAATGGGATTCCCAAGTGGAGCCGTTGCTTCCTGCTTATCAACTTACGCGATGAACGGACTGGATAAATTTTTTCTCAATGGATCAAAAGGTTGGGTAGAGATGCAGCCCTCTACTGGCTATGGACCGATCAAAGGAACAACAAGTAAAGGGCCTTTGGAATTGCCTCATGTAACTCATCAGGCGGTGCAGATGGATCGGATGGCAGCAATTCTCTTTGACGGAGCAAAACCTGAAGTGCCTGTAAACGGGGAAGAAGGTGTGAAAGACATGAAAATTATCGATGCAATCTTCGCTGCTGTCAAATCGGGAGAAAAGGTAAGCCTTACGTAGGTTTTTCTCCATCTTCAAGGATCAATTGCATAAAAATTATATCTAACCATCGATCGAATTTGTGGCCCACTTCCTTGAAGCGGGCTACTTCTTTGAATCCCAATTTCTGATGAAATAGGTAGCTTCCTTCGTTTGAACTATCAATCCCTCCAACCATCGTGTGGTAGCCAGATTGCTTCGCGATCTGAATCAATTCCAAAAGTAATTTCGTGCCGGTTCCCTGACCTCTGAAGTCTGATGCTAGGTAGACGGAATGCTCAATTGTAAAACGATAGCCAGGCTTTGGGCGGAAGCTACCGTAGGTAGCAAAGCCTACTACTTTTTCAGCTGATGTGGCCACAATAATAGGGAATCCAGCTTTTTGTTTCCCTTCAAACCAATCAGTTTGCACTTTAATGGATTTTGGGACAAAGTCATAATTGATGGTGGAATTGAGAATCTCAAAATTATTGATCGCAAGAATTTCTTGAAGATCTGAATGCCTTGCAGGTCGAATCTGGATCATTTATTATCGAATAAGTTTGTTGACCGTCCGCTCGATTCCTGGCAGATAGGAAGGGCCAAAAAGATTTAAATGGACCAATAATGGATAAAGATTGTAGACTCCTATGCGTTGATCGAATCCTGGCGCTAGTGGAAAAACTGATTCATAGGATTCATAAAAAACCGAATCAAAGCCACCGAACAATTTACTGAATGCCAAATCCATCTCCCGGTGTCCATAATAAACAGCAGGATCGATTAGGCAAGGTTGGCCTTCACCAGTGATGAGCACATTTCCTGACCATAGATCTCCATGCACCAAAGCGGGTTTCTCTATTGGGAAAATTGTCTCGATTTTAGGGTATATTTCTTGGAATTTTTTTAAAAAATCAAGTGGAATCAATTGGTCGAAATAAGCTTTACCTACTAAAGGCTCGAGCCGCTCTTGAATATAAAATGTACTCCAATTCTTGGTAGGATTATTTTTTTGAGGAATAGAAGCGATGTAATTATCCTCTTCCAATCCAAAAAAAAGGGATTCGGATAAGTGGAGATGTGCCAAGCCTAGTCCAAGGTTTTCCCAATAATCCGACTGAGATCGGCCTGTAGGTATAAATTCCGATAAGAGGTAATTGTAATCTTCAATTCTCCCGGCACCAAAAGTTTCAGGGATTTTCAAAAAGGTTGATTGCTGGAGCAGATTTAGTCCAGAGGCTTCTTTTGAAAGGATATTGCGTTCATGGTCAAAATTCATTTTCAGGAAAAACAATCCCTCTGAAGAATCTAATTGGATTCCTTGGTTGAGATTTCCCGCGGCGATTAGAGAGGCAGATTTTAACTTAGTGCCAAATCCAAAACACTCAAATAGAACTTGTTCGTAGATCTCATTGAGATCAAACATAGAGCTGATGAGTTACAATAACCTTATTTAAAAAATTCTCAATCGCTTCATCCAAAATTTGATAGATCTCTTCAAAAGCTTCTTCTCCTCCATAGTATGGATCAGGGACTGACAGACCTTTGGTGTGATCTACAAAATTCCGCATTAAATGAATTTCCTTTTTTGGGAATCCAAATCGATCCTTGAGTTGTCCTAAGACTTTGAGATTATTTTCATCCATTGCTAAGATGTATTGAAAATCTCTAAAATCGGTGCGATGAACTATCCTTCCCCGATGATGAATTGAAAGCTCATATTTTTTTGCACAGGCCAAGGTGCGCTCGTCGGGCAATTCTCCAATATGGTAATCAGAGGTGCCAGCACTGTCTGATTTGAATTGATTTTGTATTCCCGCAAGTGCGATTTTTTTATTAAAAATTGCTTCTGCCAATGGAGAACGGCAAATATTACCAAGACAAACGAACAGAACTTTAATCATATAATCACAACATTGAATTTGAAGGCTAAAAAAAAATCGGGGTTACTAACTTACTTAATTTTGAGAGGAATAGTATAGTGATTTTGGGTTTTTACAAAAAAAAGTCCTAAAGGCAAGTCAACTCACTTATTGCAAATCCTCAGGAAAAGGATTTGCTCCCGATTACCTACTTTTGGGGAATGAAGTGGTTTTACCGATTAGGGATTTTCATTATTAGAGGCTTATTGCCACTTGCTGCTTTGTTCAATTCCAAAGTTGCTCGCTTTTTGGAAGGCCGTAAAGATCTTTTTGAAAAATTAGATCACTTCCGATCCGGATATAGTGGGCCTGTTGCCTGGTTTCATGTCTCTTCACTTGGAGAATATGAGCAAGCAAAGCCGGTGATAGAGGTCTTGAAAAATGCTCGACCGGAACTTCAAATTGCACTTAGTTTCTTTAGCCCATCGGGCTACGATCAATTGGTTAAAAAATCATCCACGCTGATTGATTTCATCACCTATATTCCTTTGGATAGTAAGCGACAAGCGGAAAGATTTGTGGCTATCCTAAAACCTGTACTAGTTTTCTTTGTCAAATACGATCTTTGGTACCACCATATACAGGCCAGTAAGCGATTGGGAGCTGAGCTTTATTTGATTTCTGCCTCCTTTCGACCCAATCAAATTTATTTTTCCCGTTTCCCTTTTTTTCAAAACTTGATCAAATCCTTTGATGTGATATTCACACAAAACAAGCAAAGTGTCACATTACTAGAATCTATAGGTTACTCAAGAGGAATTGTTGCTGGTGATACTCGGTTTGATCGGGTGATTGCTACTGCTCTTGATCCGAAACAGTTTCCAGAGTTCTTGGGCTGGGCTGGGCAGGAACAAGTGCTGGTTGCGGGTTCGGTTTGGGAAGAAGATATGCAGCTATTGATACCAGAAATAAATACTAACCCTCAGTTTAGATGGATTATTGCTCCTCACTCTCTTGATCCTGAACCGATGAATAAATGGATGTCTGCCATTTCTCAAAAGGCAATTTTGTATTCTGGCTGGGATAGAAGACAAACAGACGCAAGAGTAATCCTGGTCGATAACATCGGAATGCTCAGTTCTTTGTACCAATTTGGTAAAGTCGCATATGTTGGTGGAGCTTTTGGGAAAGGACTACATAATATTTTAGAGCCAATTGGCTTTAAAATCCCAGTACTATTTGGCAAGCTTAGGAGAAAGGAGAAATTTCCTGAGGCAGGACAGAGTAGGGAAGAAGGCTGTGGGTTTGAAGTAGAAAACTCGGTCAAATTGAAAAACACCATGAAATTATTAGAAGATCCTCAGGCATATTCTGAAAGCAAAGCAGGCGCAAGTCAATGGCTTGAAGCTAATCAAGGAGCATCCGAACGTATTCTAAAAGAAGTCCTTAAAAGATACCAATCATGAAAGGAAGAGTAATTAAATCAACTGGAAGCTGGTACATCGTGCAGATAGAATCTCAATTGGTCTCAGCGAGGCTAAAGGGGAAGTTTAAGCAAGATGAGTTGAAGCTGACCAATCCTATAGCGGTTGGTGATTGGGTGATATTGGAAAAAGAGCCAAATCAAGAGACTGCAATTATCTCTGAGATACTTCCCAGAGATAATTATGTGATTCGAAAGTCTACACGTAAGCAGCATTTTTCCCATATCATTGCTAGTAATCTTGATCAAGCCATGTTGGTCATCACGATGAAGAACCCACGAACATCCTTAGGTTTTATAGATAGATTTCTTGTCAGTACTGAAAGTTTCCGAATTCCTGCAATTCTTGTGGTCAATAAGATGGACTTGCTTGCTGGGGAATCGGCAGAGGATTGGTTACTCGATATTCATGAGATTTATGAGCCGCTTGGCTATATAGTTATTGAAGTGTCTGCCCTTTATACCGAAAACCCCAAGGAGCTTTTCCAACCCATTTTAGCTAATAAGACGACGCTGATCTCTGGACATTCCGGGGTAGGAAAATCTACTTTATTGAATGCTTTGATTCCTGAAGCTGCCCAGAGTACGAAGGAGATTTCCTCATTCAGTGACAAGGGAGTTCATACGACCACATTTGCGGAGCTTTTCCCTTTGGAATATGAAGGAAGTCTAATCGATACACCAGGAATCAAGGAGTTTGGGATTTTGGATGTGGATGATTTTGAATTATCCCATTACTTCCCTGAAATGCGAAAGTACCTCGGTCAGTGCAAATACAATAACTGCCAGCATGTGAATGAGCCCGGATGTATGGTTCTGAAAAAAATGGAAGAGGGTTATATCCATCCTTATCGCTACGAAAGCTATTTGAATATCCTAAATGAAGAGGATAACCGTAGATAGCGGTTGGATTAAATTTTGAATCCGGCTTTAAATTCTTAATTTTCATTTTTAGAAAAAAACATGAGCGAAGTACTCAATCACAATCAGATCAAAAAGAAAATTACCCGAATAGCGTATGAGATTTACGAACGTAATCTAGGTTCGGGTGCAGTCGTTTTTGCGGGTATTTCTGGTATGGGAAAGACGCTGGCTGGACTCTTAGCAGCTGAATTACAAGCCATCTCAAATTTGAAAATCGAGGAAGTTGAAATCCTGCTGGACAAATCAAACCTGGCAAAATCCGAGGTGGAGCTTTCGAGCCCTATTGAGCTTGGAGGGAAAACGCTTCTAATCGTTGACGATGTCTTAAATACAGGAAAGACACTTGCCTACGCGATGAAGCCATTTTTGGACGTCGAGCTGTATAAGATGGAAGTGGCTGTTTTGGTCAACCGAAGTCATGGATTATTCCCTATTCGACCAGATTATACTGGATATGAGCTTTCTACTACACTGAATGAGCATATTCGAGTAGATTTTTCTTCCGAAAATAATTACTCAGTTCACCTGCTCTAAAGCCATGTCAGTACATTCTTCAGCGAATATCAAACGAATTACCACCCATATTCTTCAAGAAATGAAGGATCGAGGTGAGAAGATCTCCATGCTTACTGCCTATGATTATTCCATGGCGAAGATTGTAGATGCTGCTGGTATTGACATCATCTTGGTGGGCGACTCAGCTTCCAATGTGATGGCTGGTCATGAGACAACTCTCCCGATTACCTTAGATCAAATGATTTACCATGCTTCTGCTGTGGTAAGAGCTGTCAAGCGATCATTTATCGTGGTGGATATTCCCTTTGGTAATTATCAAGGAAATAGCTCTGAAGCTTTGCGATCGGCAATCCGAATAATGAAAGAATCAGGTGCTCATGCCGTCAAAGTAGAAGGTGGAGCAGAGATCAAAGAATCCGTGATTCGAATTTTAAGTGCAGGTGTTCCTGTAATGGGTCATCTAGGCCTGACTCCTCAGTCAATCTACAAGTTTGGCACTTATGCTGTTCGAGCGAAAGAAGAAGCCGAAGCGGAAAAACTCATTGAAGATGCCAAAGTATTGGAGGCATGTGGCTGTTTTGCTATTGTTTTAGAAAAAATTCCTGCAGAGCTAGCGACCAAAGTCGCTCAGACGATTTCCATTCCAGTGATCGGTATTGGTGCAGGAGGAGGAGTGGATGGACAAGTGCTTGTGATGCATGATATGCTGGGGATTACTCAAGAATTCAAGCCACGGTTTTTACGGCAATATGCTGATCTTCAAGGGATCATGATGGAGGCTTTTACTAATTATATCAAGGATGTGAAGTCAAAAGATTTTCCAAATGAATCGGAGAGTTATTAAATAGATGTAAAATTAGTTTTTTTTAAAATCATAGCTTCTGTTTCCGATAAATTCAGTCATCGAGCCTTTGGCGGATTCGTTATGATCTTGCATATCGCAACTCATATAATGTGATGCTAAATTTAGATCTCCTCCGTATACCATCACCAATTGCGGCGACCTCCGCGGAAGTCACTTCGGCAAGTTTTTTTTCGGTGAAAATCCTTCTTAAATAAACGTCCCGCTTTAGTTCTGTTGAAAAATCAAACAAGCGAGAGCTCGCCATATGGCCCGCTACAAAGCGAATTGCTCCTTCTGAGTAAGCCAAGTGGTAAATTCTTTAGCAATTGATTTTAATCCTATTTGTTCGTTATCCTAAGTTTCCACCGAAGCTGCCATCTTAAATTAATGTCAGCCTTCACTTTAGTTGGGAGATAGTTAGCAAAAAGCTGGTTGAACTTGCATTCAAATTCACAAATGGGAAAATGAAGGTAAGCTCAGCTACATATGTGTCACCAATATCTTTAGATAATTTAGAGCAAGTATCAACGAAAGTCCCTTCTTCACGGACAATATTCGAGATCCCTTTGACCCAATAATCATATCTTGTGGGATTGATCATTATGAGTTCAGGCACTTGGTCAGTGGAAGAAGCTACACCTTTGACCTTTTTGAGTCAGGATAATAATAAATCTCTCTTGCTTCCTCGGGAGTTGTTATTTCGAAATAATCTGCTTCCAATTGAGCTACAAATTCAGCATAATTCCCATCGATTATTTTCTGAAAATCAGGAGTATCTACGCAACTCAATTGAACACACGTGCTAGCTTTTGTTATAGAAACTGTAGTGGTTCGAATTACCCAGATCATTTTTGGCTTCAGAAGTACTCGCCGAAGCTTCTTTGTATACTTCAAATTGAGCTCGAAAATTTTGGAGGCAAACTCATTTTTTCTTGCTCGTCTTTTGTGCTGTAAATTTCCGTATAACGCTATTTCATGACGGGATACTCGAATTAATAAAAAAGACCGGAATGTAGAATTCCGGTCTTTTTTATTTTATGCCAAAAGTATTTATAACCTACTCTTTGTCCTTGATGTGCTGATTTACCCGAAGAGTGAAATCACTAAGTACATTCATAAAATTAATGAATGCATCATATGGCGAATCATAAGGGCTAAAGTAGGAGTGAATGTCCCCATCCGAAAAGAATTTGGTACACATGTAATAAAAATGATCCGAGGTCTGCAGGTAGGTCCAATCACGCTTGATTTCAGGATCATTAATTTTAGCCACTAATTTTTCCAGTTTGTATAATTTGTCAAAGGCTTCATCCTGAAGGTCATTTCCTAACCATGCGGTAAGGTCGCGCTCTTCATCAGCCCAAGAAATTGGAGTTGGAACATTGATTTTACCAATAGGAGGCACCTTTGAAACCACTTCTGAAGGGGTAGAAAAGCCATAATTGGTATACTTAAATACAGCTTCAGGTAGATGTCTGATGAACTCAAAAATCCCGGTTTCAGCCCATTGATGTTCGCCGAAGGTCTCATAGTCCATAAAAAGATTAATCACTTCCTCTTCCTGAGGCACATTATTAATCCATTTAACAAATTTGTCTGTAGTTAAAGGATAATCTTCCCAAGTCTTATTACCAAACCTAAATGCGATATCATCACTTAGCTGGAAGTTTTTTAATAGCACTTTCAGTTTTGGCTCTATGTTGTTGCAGTAGACATAATTTGGGCTTTTCCAACCCAAGATATGCTTTGCACCTTCAGTCAAAGTAGCCTCAAACCCCATTTCAGCAATCATGGCTCCGATCTGATCGGAGTAAATTAATTCTGTGTTTCTAAAAACCTTGGGCTCATACCCGTTGAAGAGTTTTTTGATTTTTTCCTGATGATTTCTCACCATACTTTGAAACTCAGACTTGCTTTTCAATGAAGCTAGTGAGTGACCATAAGTTTCATTTAAAAGCTCAACATGTCCTGTTGCAACTAATTTCTGAAAACTCTCCAGCACATCAGGAGCATAGGATTCCATCTGATCCATAAAGGTGCCAGACATCGAAAAAGTCACTTTGAAACCACCTTCATATTTGTTAATTAGGTCCAAAAGGAGGGCGTTCATCGGTAAGTAGCATTTTTGTGCTACTCGCCTCATTACACTTCGATTCAGAAAATCATCCCAATAATGGTGGTCTTCTCCAATGTCAAAAAAACGATAGGGTTTTAATCTATAAGGTTGGTGTACCTGGAAGTAAAAACAGATAGTTCTCATGATTTCGCAGCTAATATGTTTTGATAGACAGTGACAAGTTTGGCAGCCACATGCTCCCATTTTAAATTTTTCAATTCTTCAGTACCTAACTCTTTGAACATTTTGGAAATGCCTTCATAGTGAAGCAAAGCAAAAGTTGCATCTGCCATGGCATCAATATCCCAAAAATCCACCTTGATGGCATTGTAAAGGACTTCGGCTACACCGGATTGCTTCGAAATAATAACGGGGGTATTGTGTCTAACTGCTTCTAAGGGCGATATGCCAAAAGGCTCGGATACTGAAGGCATGACATAAACATCACTAATAGCGTACATGTGGTCAACATCATCCCCTTTCAAAAAGCCTGTAAAGTGAAATCTATCCGCAATTCTAAGTTCAGCTACCCTGTCGATCATTCTATTCAATAAGTCTCCTGATCCAGCCATTACAAATCGAACGTTTGGGTCACGGTCTAGCACTTTTTTGGCAGCCTCAACAAAGTATTCAGGCCCTTTCTGAAAGGTGATTCTACCCAAAAATGTTACAATTTTCTCAGGCACTTTTTTATTGTAAGTCGATTTGATAATTGAAGCATCCAAGACAGCATTATGGAGTACGCTGACTTTGTGCGCTGGTACACCGTATTTCTTGACAATGGTGTTTTTAGTAAGCTGACTTACTGCACATATGTGATCTGCTGCATGCATTCCTGCGCGTTCGATTTCATATACAGGCTTGTTTACACTTTCTCCAGACCTGTCAAATTCAGTAGCATGCACATGAGCTACCAGTGGCTTGCCACTTATTTCTTTAGCTGCAATTCCCGCTGGGAATGAGAGCCAATCATGTGCGTGGATAATGTCAAAATCACTCCGATCTCTTGCAATTTGGGCTCCAGTTAGGGCATAACGGGAAACCTCCTCCATGAGGTTTTTGCCATATTTGCCACTGAATTCATATTTAGTGGTGAATATGCTCTCATCTACATCTGTCCGGTCATGGATTGCATAATCAGTGAATTTCTGGTATTCTTCCGGTCCTAGGTAAGGGACTAAAAAGCTACTTACTTCCAGATAAGTGAGATTCTTCCAAATTGATTTGAATCTTTTCTCACGATAATCAATCGAAATATCGGATGCGTTGACAAAATCAGCCATGGGCTCTTCATCTCCCCAGAGTTTAGGGACTACAAAAATAACCTCCTGATTGTGATGAACCATTCCTTTGACTAAGCCGTAGCATGCCGTGCCTAGTCCTCCAGAAATATGCGGTGGGAACTCCCATCCAAACATTAATACCTTCATATTAAACAGTTAAATCTTTTTACTCAAGTCCATCATTCGTAATAATTCTGCCACGCTCCAAGCTTGTGATACCGAGCCTTTAGGGCGGTGTGGAGGATCTCCATCAAAAATCTCTGCTACAGTTCCTACACCATACTGAGTCATGACACCGTCAAATCCCTTAATTATTTTTTTGATAAAATTCCCCGCGGATTTGCCGTGAAGTTTGATATATCCTTCTATAAAATGACCCATTGGCCAAACCCAAACAGTCCCATTGTGGTAGGCATTGTCACGACTGATTTGATCACCGAAATAATAGCCTTTGTACGCAAAGTCGTCTGGAGCAAGAGATCGAAGACCCCTGGTAGTTAAAAGCTTGGATTTTACTGTCTCAAGAATTTGATCATTCTGATTTTCACTTAGCATGGTGTAAGGAAGGGAAGTGGCGAAAACCATATTTGGGCGGATGGCCCAATCTTTTTCCTCTCCATAGACAAGGTCAGCCAGATAGCCATATTCGTCCGACCAGAATTCCTTTTCAAATGAATCTCTTACTTTGGCAGCTAGTAGTGCGATTTTTTCATCTCCCGTCAGTTCATGATAGAAACATAGCGCATTGTACCAAAGTGCCTGAATCTCCACAGGACATCCAATTCTAGGAGTAACGGGTCCATCTGGGGTAACTGCATCCATCCAAGTTAAGGCAATGCCTTCTTCGCCTCCATAAACCAGCCCATCAGGCTGAACATGAATATTAAAATCTGTGCCTACAATGTAGCCGTCAATGATCCCTTTTAACTTACCTAAGTATCGGTCTTTTATGGTTTTGGGATCTTCCGTATAATAGATGTATTGCTGAAGTGACCAAAAAAACCAAAGAGGGGCATCGATGGAGTTCATGTTCGTCATTACTCCACTTCCAACATTTGGGAAAAGCGGACCAGTTAATTCATCCGCCATTGTATCCATGATATCAAGAAATGTTTTGGTATCTCCTTTTGTAAGGGTCAGCCCAGGTGCAGCTACAAAGGTGTCCCTGCCCCACCAGCCAAACCAAGGGTAGCCAGCAATGATTCGGGTTTTTCCATTTCGATTTCTAATGAATTGCCCTGCTGAGTTCTTTAGACAATTTTCAAAGTTATTTCTAGGAATCCTTCGAGCAATCTCTTTTTCAAAGGCGTTCGTTCTTGTTTTGGGATCTGCTTCGGTAAGACCTGCGGAAAAAATTACAGACTCTCCTTTTTCGATATCAAATTCGAAATAACCCGGCACATAGAGATCCTCCTGGTAATTATATCCACGTTCTCGCTCCATGATGTACTCTACATTATAATACCAATCTGGTGCAGGTACAAATTCGCCCTTTTTTGAAATCTGAAGATAAAGAGGGTCGTATTGAGGATATAAGTGGAAAGAAGCACCGTTTGGCACTTTCTTGAACTTCTGATTGATCTCAGTATTGGCCTTCATCAAGTCGTGGTATCCCCTGAATGCTAAGAAAGGCGAAATCCGAATTTTAGTAGGAGAATGGGCTTCTAGTAAAGTGTAGCGAATCATCACTCGATCTCGATTAGTATCCAGAATTAATTCTTTTTGAAGTAATACTCCGCCTACTCGATAAGTAAGTTTTGGTATTGGTTCAGAATCAAAATCCTCCAAATATTTATGCCCTCTCGGAGAATAATTCCCCGGAAATTTACTTATCCCAAGATTAAAACTTGCGCCATGTTGGATTACAGTTTCATGAACTGTAGAAAGCATGACGTGATTTTGGGAATCAATTTGCGGCTGAGGCACCACTAATAAGCCGTGGTATTTCCTTGTATTGCAGCCGATTATTGTGGTGCTAGTGTAAGCACCTGATTGATTTGACCGAATTATTTCCCTATCGAGGGAATAATTCAAGTTCACCAATTGTGTCTTATCGAAATGGATATAACTCATAGTAGAAAAATTCTAAAGAGTTAAAAATAGAGTTTTGCTTCGATAAGAAAAATGAAAAGACAAAAAATAAAGGTCATGCTTCCATAACCTCCTCATTTTTTAGGAATGAATCGACTCATTCTGTATTTCTTCGAAATTTTTTAGAGATTCTTCAAACTTCTGAAAATAATTTCTTACCTGCTTGACGTTGATTGGTTTCATTGCTGGAAACTTTGGCGAGGCTTTAAATAAAGTGAACATCTGAAATTGGTTTAGTTTTTCGTTTGGGTCAAATGTTGTGCCAAAGGGCTCTATTTAATAGGAAAGCCCCTCAATTTGAGGGGCTTTTGGGTGAAAGACCGGGTTCGAACCGGCGACCTCCGGATCCACAAACCGGCGCTCTAACCAACTGAGCTACAATCACCATTTTAGTTTTGCCAGAGCATGTTTTCCTCTAACGGTTCGCAAAAGTAGTGATTAACCTTTTTTGCTACAAGCAAGGATTTAATTTTTTATTAAAAATTTCATTCGGAGCCCTTTTTGGCTTTCGTTAAATTGTCCGTTATCATAGGCTAAATGTCCTGAAACGATTGTATGAGTCACTTTAGACTTGAAAGTATGCCCTTCAAAAGGAGACCAGCCACACTTTGCTAAAATATTTTCTTTAGATACTGTCCAAGAGGAATTCAAATCGGCTAATACTAAGTCTGCAAAATAACCCTCACGGATGTATCCCCTTTCTTTGATTCGGAAAAGTTTTGCGACATTATGGCACATTTTCTCGGCGATTTTTTCCAAACTGATTTTCCCGGCATGATGAAAGTCTAACATCGCGACTAAGCTATGTTGATTCAGTGGGCCTCCAGAAGGAGCTTTAGTATATATCTGGGCTTTTTCTTCTAAAGTGTGCGGCGCATGATCGGTAGCGATCACATCGATTTTATCATCCAAAACTGCCTGGAAAATGGCGTCCCGATCTTTAGAGGTTTTTATAGCTGGATTCCATTTGATCAAATTGCCTTTTTCCGCATAATCCTCTTCTGAAAACCACATATGATGGATGCAAGCTTCCGCGGTGATATGTTTTTCCTCCAAAGGAATAGTATTGTCAAAAAGCTCGATTTCTTTGGCTGTGCTGATGTGTAGGATATGCAATCGGGTGCCATATTTCTTCGCCATAGCCACTGCGCGGCTCGATGCGTCATAACATGCTTCAACTGACCGGATTTTAGGGTGAAATTTTACCGGAATATCATCTCCGTATAGAGCTTTGTATTCAGCAAGATTGGTCGCTATGATATGATCATTTTCGCTGTGGATGGCGATAAGTGCTTTGCATTCTCTGAAGATTCCTTCTAGGGATTCAATATCGTCAACGACCATATTTCCGGTGGAAGAACCCTGAAAAATTTTCAACCCGCATACATTCTCAAAATCAACTTTGAGTATTTCATCCAAGTTGCTATTCGTTGCTCCAAAGAAGAAGGAATAATTTGCTAGAGAAACCTCAGCTGCTCGGTTGTATTTGTCTTCTAGAAGTGGCAAAGTTACTGCTTGAGGAACTGTGTTTGGCATTTCCATATAAGAAGTAGTGCCACCTGCTACACCTGCTTTTGCTTCGGTATAGATTTCGCCTTTATGGGTCAATCCGGGCTCTCGAAAATGTACTTGATCGTCAATGATTCCTGGGAAAAGATGCTTACCGCTTCCGTCTATGTGAATATCAGCTTTCTCATTTGAAAGGTTTGGGCCTATTTTGCTGATTCTTCCTTCTTTGATCAATACATCGCCCAGATTAATTTGGCCTTCATTGACTATATTTGCACCGGTGATCAAAATACTTTTCATTTTTTTCGCTAATTAATCAGGTTTACTACTTCCTTCAAACATAACGAATCATGTCCAATGAAACCCCAACTTTTGACGTTTTTAAGCTAAATCGTCAGCTTTTGGAAGCAGTAGCTGTGGCAGGTTATATAACACCGACGCCCATTCAGCTAAAAGCTATTCCTTTGGCTCTAGCAGGGCATGATGTGTTGGGAATAGCTCAAACCGGTACCGGGAAAACAGCAGCCTATATTTTGCCTTTGCTCATGAAAGTGAAATATGCTCAAGGAATGCATCCTAAAGCGCTGATTTTAGCTCCTACCAGAGAACTAGCGATGCAAATCGAGGAAGTTGCCATTCAGATGGCAGAGAATACCGATCTGAGGATAGTTTGCTTATACGGTGGGTTGGGTCCAAAGACACAAATCGAATTGATCGAAGCTGGAGTGGATATAATTATTTCTACGACTGGGAGATTTTTGGATCTTTATAAAAAGGGAAAAATCTTTACCAAGGAGATCAAAACAATGATCTTGGATGAGGCTGATAAAATGATGGATATGGGTTTTATGCCTCAGATCCGAAATGTTTTAGAGATCATTCCTGTAAAGCGTCAGAATTTACTTTTCTCTGCCACATTTAGCGATCGAGTTGAAAAACTGGCTGCAGAGTTTTTGGAATTTCCAGAGCGAGTAGAAGTTACTCCTTCTGCGACCACCGCTGAGACTATTGCTCAAGTGAAATACTTAGTGCCAAATATCAGAACCAAGATTAATTTGCTTGGGGAGCTACTTAAGCAGGAGGATATTGTCAGGGCGATCATCTTTACACGATCACGAAAAAATGCGGAGGAGGTATATGCCTTTATAAAAAATCGAGTCGAAGGAGAAGTTCGTGTGATTCATGCGAATAAAGGACAAAATACTAGAATCAACTCAATCGATGATTTCAAATCTGGAGATGTTCGACTTCTTGTCGCCACTGATGTGGCTTCCAGAGGATTGGATGTAACCTTGGTTTCACATGTGATCAATTTTGATGTGCCACTGATTTATGAGGACTATGTGCATCGAATTGGACGTACAGGCAGAGCCACACATGAGGGGAAAGCCATCACTTTTGTCAATCCTGCTGAGGACTATCATTTTCAGCGTATTGAAGAATTGATCCGCATGGATGTGGTAGATCTTGAAATCCCAACTCAAGTGGATGTGCCAGAAACGCCTTTTGCAGAACGTCAAGCTTACGCTAGGGAGTTGGATCACCTAATGCAGCGGGATAATCCCGATTACAAGGGTGCTTTTCATGATAAAAAGGAACACAAAAAGCCTAATTTGTTTAAAGAAAAGGAGAAAGAAGAAAAGAAACGCGGCAATAAAAACTCCAAAGCAAAAACCAATAGGAACCAGCTAAAAACTAAGCATCAGAAGAATAAGGGTAAATAAGAAGTTAAATTTCTTTAAGGGAATATTTTTTAGTGCTGTAGGTCTTATTTTTCGAAATGAATAAGTATTTAGTACTGCTTTGTTTTCTTTCATTCGCTTGCGAAAGGAAAGAGGAGGCTTCTGAACTAGCTTTCGAGCAAGTTCGAATAAGTATTCCCATTTCTTCAGATCAGTTGAATAGCTATCAAGAATTCAGTGTGTATAAAACTGAAAACAATTGGATGCTGGGGTATAACTACCTGCGCCATACGCTTGATTTTTTTGATTTAGATAAGCAAATAGTAGAAAGATCCCAATCCCTAGCTTCAGATGGTCCAAATGCACTTGGCCAAATCCAATCGCTCTATTGGCACAATGAAGACTCTATTTTTATGTATGAGCGAGGAAAACTTCGCATCCTCATAAGCAAAGGTGAAAAATTAGAAAATCCCTGAAAATTTAAATTTTCAGGGATTTGGTTTTATCTTTCTGTTCGAGTATTTGTGCCGTCAACAGGAGTTCGCTTGTCGCGATTTGCTAAGTCCCAAGCTGTGTGAAAAACTAGCTTGGCTCGTTTCTCCATGAGCGGGAATTCAATTTTATCAACCGTATCGGTTACCTGATGGTAATCATCATGGACGCCATTGAAGAAGAATATCACTGGCACATTATGCTTTGCAAAGTTGTAGTGATCTGATCTGTAATAGAATCGATTAGGATCGTCTTCGGCGTCGTAACGATAATCCAAAATCAAATCGGTGTAAGTGATGTTGTTGTATTCGTTGATTTTTTTCAATTGAGATGAAAGCATCTCTGAACCGATCACATAGATGTAGTCTTTGTTTTCGGCATCTTGATATTCGTAGTCGATTCTGCCTACCATATCAATATTGATGTTATTTACTGTGTTCGCCATTGGGAAAATAGGGTGATCCCCGTAGTATTCAGAGCCTAAAAGCCCCTTTTCCTCACCTGTCACATTTAGAAACAAAATTGATCTTCTAGGTCTTTGACCTTCTTTTGCAGCAGTAGCAAAAGCCTGAGCAATCTCCATCACGGAAACTGTGCCTGATCCATCATCATCCGCGCCGTTGAATATCTCTCCGGTACTGCTAACGCCTACATGGTCATAGTGTGAGGAAATTACCAAAACTTCATCTTTCAAATCAGTACCCTCTAGATAACCCATTACATTGGAGCTTTCAACTGGCGCTATATTTTTCTTTACCTGGAAAGCTGTCTTTTGTGATTTGATAGATTCTGGATTGGTCTTCGCTGCCTCCTTTAGAATCTCTATAGGCTGGCCAAATAACTCAGCCATTTTATCAGAACTCACCGTAAATGTAGGTCGCTGATCAGTTTCTTTTTCAAAGCCAATCCTGCCTTTACCTGCAAGAGTCTTATAGCGATTAGCTACTCGATCAAAGTTTGCCTGACCTTCCATGGTCACCATGATAACTCCTGAAGCCCCGGCATCCATTACTTTCTTGATCAGATCATTACTTCTGACACCTACAGCCCAGATGCCTACGAGCATATCTTTTACCGCTACTTTCGCTAAATTTTCATCAGTTACAAGTCCTAAAAATACCAAATCGGTCTTCATTGATTTGGCCATGTTTCCGTCTCCCGAGAAGACAAAATCCTCATTCATCACGAGTTTATTTTTCCCGATTTTAAGGTCAACCTCATTAAAGGAAACACTTACTAAGGGCACCTGTTGGAAATAGCTTCCGTTAACTGGCCCCGTCAATCCATTTTTCTTATAAAAATCGGCTAAATACTTTGCAGCTACTTTTTGCTCCTCAGATCCGGTATCTCTACCCCTCATTTCATCT
>CAWUWQ010000252.1:0-9474 GCA_963926065.1 uncultured Algoriphagus sp. | reverse complement strand
CCTTTCTCAATTCGAACATAAGGGGCAAATGGATGCGTAGGCACCTTAGTCAACTGTTTTTCCTCGAGGGGAAGTAGCGCGTAAACCCGCTGGGTTTTCTCGTAGTATTCCATTGCTAGTTTTTGTGCCACCTCGGATTTGTCTATGTAGTGTTGCCCTTTATTTCTGTTGAGCTCATAGGTATTCAACACTCGATTGTAATAGGTCAATTCTTCGGATTCTTTCACTTGTGGTAGAGGAGACGGGAGTTGCTTTCGCTCGGACTCGGTCAAATCCTCAACCATTTTATAGACCGTTTTGCCATCGGACTCAATTTTTAAATAAGGCGCAAATGGATGCTTGGGTCTTCCTGCTTGTCGCTTTTCGGAATCAGAAAGTCGAAAATATCGGCCTGATAAGGCTGTAAACATAGCCAGCAAGGATTCTTGTTCTGATTCAGATTTTTGAATAAAATGAACGCCCGCATCCAATTTGGCTTGGTATTCATCGGTAAGATTTTTATATTCATTATAAGCGGTGGAGAAGTTTACGAGCTGGCCAATTGTTGAGCTGGCTCGTTGGAATTGGCCGGTAGCACTTCTTGTGAGCTGTCGTCCATATACGATTGTATAAACATCAGTATTTGTAGAAGAATCATCATTCGAAAGACTTAAATCAGCTTTTTCAGATAAATCAGTGGATTTTCCGTCTACCTTTTCACTAAAAAGATAAATCACCATACCCAATACAGGAATCAGAAAAGCCAATTTCAGCCACTTATTAGCTGGTTTTGTTTTTAGAGTCATCATTTCTAAGCGTTTTTTGGTGAGAGAAAAATTCAAACTGCTGACGAATGAGTTGGAAAATCCATTAGTTGCAAATCTTAGCAACTGTTCTTGATAGTCTGTAATCGAGACTTTTTGGAGGGCAACTTGATCTGCAATAAATTCATGATTGAGCTTAATGGCCTGCTTGGCAAGGTACAATCCCGGATGAAACCAAAACGGAACCAACAATACCTCAATAAATAGGATATCCCAACTGTGCTTTTCAACCACGTGGGTACGCTCATGCTCAAATACCTCATCAGTGAATTTTCCTGAATCAAAATCTGTCTTAGCCACGAAGATGTAGTTCAAAAAAGAGAAAGGAAGCGAGTCTTCTTTCAAAATAACCAGCACTTGATCCCGGTAGATGATTTGAATATTCTGCTTTACTTTATTTCGCAAGACTTGAATATTTCTAATAAATCGAATCAACAAAATCATCGAAACTACTCCATAACCTATCCAAACCAATTTCATCCAATCAAATGGGAGTTTGATTTCCACAGGAGCGGAGGATATCTGCTCCCCAGCATAACTGGGAACTGGATCATAATCTGCAACCGCGACAGTTTCTTCAGGACTGATCAACTCTGGAGCTGCCTGCTCAATCATATTAAAAGGAATGATAAAAGAAGCAAAGACCGCAATCAAAAGATAGAACCGGTTAAAGTGATACATCGTCTCTCGCTGGAGTAATAGTCTGTAAAAACCTAACAAGATCAGCAGACAAAGCATGGATTTGAGGATGATTTCCATTATTTCTTCAGATTTAGTTGATTATCTATTATAGCTTTCAGTTCATTTAATTCCTGTTGCGTGAGGTCTGACTTTTGAGTGAAAAAAGAAGCAAACTGAGCGGGTGAATCATTAAAGAAGTTTTTGATTAGGCCTTTAATATGCTTTGCAAAATAATTATCCTTGCTGACTAAGGGAAAATATTGTCTCATATTTCCCACCAAATCATATCCCACGAAATCCTTATCCTGCATCCGCTTGAGTAAGGTAGAAATGGTTGTAGCCGCTGGTTTTGGATCTGGATATACTTCCAATAAATCTTTCATGAAGGCACTTTTCAGCTCCCATAAATGATTCATTAACTCCTCTTCTGTTTTGGATAATTTCATAAATCTTAAAATCAATTCTACAAATGTAGAAGAATACTTTAATTCTACAAATGTAGAAGAGGTGTGTTTTACATATTTTTTTTTAATCAGATTCACTGATTCAACGCGATCACTTTCTCCAAAAGAATCTAAATAAAAAACCTCGAATCCAGAAGAGAAAATAAAACTGAGGTTTGAAACCTCCATTTAGGTTATCCAAAACAAAAAATTTTTAGAGGATTAATAAACTCGATGCCCATAGTTGGGAGTTACCAAGAGGAAGTTCTAATTTTGGACTGGCTCAAGACCTAGAATACTACATGTCACCTGAAGATATACGATTACAAGAGGACCGAGAACACAAAAAACATTGGAAAAAATGGGGGCCATACCTCACAGAAAGGCAATGGGGTACTGTAAGGGAAGATTATAGCGCAGATGGATCTGCTTGGGATAACGTTACCCACGACGATGCCAGAAGTAAAGCTTACCGATGGGGAGAAGAAGGAATCGCAGGAATTTCAGATTACAAGCAAAAACTTTGCTTAGCCTGGGCTTTTTGGAATGGCAAAGACCCATTTTTAAAAGAACGCCTTTTTGGCCTTGCTGGCAATCAAGGTAATCATGGTGAGGATGTAAAAGAGATCTACTATTACCTAGACTCTACTCCCACCCACAGTTACATGAAGATGCTGTATAAGTATCCTCAGGCTGAGTATCCTTACCAATCACTTCTCCAAGAAAATCTACAAAGAGGAAAATCAAACCCAGAATATGAGTTGATCGATACCGGGATTTTTGATGAGGATCGTTACTTTGACATTTTTATAGAATATGCCAAGCAGGATGTTGAGGATATTGTAGCCATTGCTACAATACACAACAGAGGCCCAGAGGAAGCTACCATTTGGGTGATGCCAACACTTTGGTTCAGAAAAACTTGGTACACCGGCCATGAGCCATTTATGCCAAAACTGAGCAAGCGGACAGATAACTCAATCAAGGTCTTCCATCCTAAATCAGGGAACTACAGCGTAACCTTCGACGGTAAACCAGACCTAAAGTTTTGCGACAATGAAACCAATCGAGAGCGACTTTATGGAATCAAAAATGAGCGAAAATTCCTCAAAGATGGGATCAATGACTATGTGGTGTCCGGAGATAACTCCCATCTCAATCCAGAGAATTTTGGAACCAAAGCAGCAGCGATTTACAAAATCACTATCCCCGCCGGAGGAAGTCATCAAATAAAACTCCGACTCCAGCATCAATTTGAGGACCAACCACTTGAAATCTGTGATGAATATCTCAACACCAAAATCACAGAAGCAGACGAGTTTTATAATGGGCTTCAAGAACGAGTTACCGATCCAGACCTCAAGAGAATCCAACGCCAAGCTTGGGCTGGCATGCTCTGGTCAAAGCAGTTTTATTATTACGATGTCGAGCGTTGGTTGGAAGGAGATCCCGGCAGATACGTACCACCTTTAGCTAGAAAGAAGGGACGAAACGCAAACTGGAAGCACCTTCAAAATTACGATATCATCTCCATGCCGGATAAGTGGGAATACCCTTGGTATGCGGCATGGGATTTAGCTTTTCATACGATTCCTTTGGCCAGATTAGATCCAGAGTTTGCGAAGAACCAGTTGCTTATTCTACTAAATGAATGGTACATGCACCCAAATGGACAAATACCTGCATACGAGTGGAATTTTTCGGATGTCAACCCTCCAGTTCATGCTTATGCCGTGCAACGGGTCTATCAGATTGATAAAAAAGCCAACAATGGCGTTGGCGATCAGGAATTTCTAGAGCGAGCACTACACAAACTCATGCTCAATTTTACTTGGTGGGTCAATCAAAAGGATTCGGATGGTCAAAATATTTTCGAAGGTGGATTTTTGGGACTGGATAATATCTCGCTATTCGATCGGAGTCATGCCCAGCATTATAAAGGCAAACTGGAACAAGCCGACGGTACTTCCTGGATGGCGATGTTTTCTTTAAATATGCTTCGTATTTCCCTTGACTTGTGTGAATTCAATACGGTATATCAATATACAGCAACCAAGTTTTTAGAGCATTTCCTCTATATCGCGGGAGCAATGAATAATATCTCCAAAGAGGGAATCTCACTTTGGGATGAGGAGGACAATTTCTTTTACGATGTTTTTCACATAGACGGAAAAGATTCTCAAAAAATGAAAGTACGGTCAATTGTGGGACTTATTCCTCTTTTTGCCGTAGAACCTATTCGGGAAGAACTTTTTGACAAACTTCCTGAATTCAAAAAGCGATTGGATTTCTTTCTTAAAGAAAAGCCAAAACTAGCAGCCTTAGTTTCTAGTTGGATTCAGCCTGGCTACCATAAAAGACGGTTATTTTCATTATTGAGAGGTCATCGAATGAAATCCGTTTTACATAAAATGCTCGATTCCGAAGAATTTCTGAGTGACTTTGGAATCAGGTCTTTATCTAAATACCACGAAAAGCAACCTTATACGATGAAAATCAACGGCGACGTCCTTTCAATCAAATACACACCAGGAGAATCAGACACCAGAATGTTTGGTGGTAATTCTAACTGGCGAGGTCCGATCTGGTTTCCTATCAATTATTTGATTATCGAATCTCTGAAAAAATTTGATTTCTATTACGGAGGAGACTTTTCGATAGAATACCCTACAGGCTCAGGCAATTTCCTAACAATGGATATAATTGCAAAAGAACTTTCCATGCGCTGCATGAAGATCTTTATGCGAGATGAGAATGGGAATCGACCAGTTTTTGGTGCAAATAAAAAATTTCAAACAGATCCCCATTTCAAGGATTACATTTTATTTTATGAATATTTCCATGGTGATTCCGGTATAGGCTTGGGGGCTTCGCATCAGACAGGCTGGACGGGATTAGTATCTGAGATGATCCACAAGTATTACAAGGAAAGTGAACATATACCTAATGCCTCTACTACCCTATTTAGAAGCTAATCGGATCGAAGCGGGATGCGATGAAGTGGGCCGTGGCTGTCTTGCTGGGCCAGTAGTAGCTGCGGCAGTGATATTACCTGCTGAATATTCTAATCCATGGATTAATGATTCCAAAAAGCTGGGCAAAAAACAGCGAGAAGATCTAATCGAAGAGATTAAAGACAAAGCCTTAGCTTGGCAAATCGCCGAAGCAAGTGTGGTAGAAATCGACAAGATCAATATCTTAAATGCCTCCTTTCTGGCAATGACCAGAGCAGTTCAGGGCTTAAAGCTATTACCCGATCACCTCCTAATCGATGGGAATCGCTGGAGATCCAACTTAACCATCCCACATACCTGTGTGATCAAGGGCGATGGCAAATATGCCAGTATTGCTGCGGCATCCATCTTGGCTAAAGTCTATAGAGATGATATGATGGAAAAGCTTGCAGAGGAGTTTCCCTATTATTTATGGCAGAAAAATGCTGGCTACCCGACCAAAGCACATCGAGAAGGAATCAAAAAACATGGAGATTGTATCTGGCACAGGAAGAGTTTTAAACTCTTGAATGATCCACTTGAACCAAAATATTAGATTTTATTTTGATCACAAATTTGCTGATTTTCGGGAGGATTTAAATTCTCAACTCAAAAATATAAGCTTAGAAAAAAATTCTTTCTAGAAATACCCCACAAAAAACTCAGTAAAAATTATTTGCTTAAGGAGTTTTTTTTGTGAGTTAGACTTCACTTTTTCTCTTTTTCAATTACTCTTTCAAAGATCAATTTACCTCCACCATTTGAATTGGTAGAAATAGGTTCTAGCACCATTCGATTAGTTTCTAGCTCCAAAATCTTTGCTTCCCGCATTACTTTCCCATCAAATATGGTCAGAACACTGTCTTTCTTCAATTCAATTTTTGCCTTTTTCATCACGATGATGTTATTCTCATAATCGGTATATTTAAGACTATCACTTGAAATAAAATTATAGACGGTGTTTTCCAATCTTGACTTTATTTTATACTCAATATTTGCACGCATAGCAGAATCGGAGGATTGATATTGAGGAGAGCTTTTCACTCTGTCAATTCCATCAAAATAGACCAATTGCCATTTCCCAATAAGTTGTTGAACTTGGATCTCGGCATTGCTAAATATCACAGCAAATAATAGCGAATAGATAAACGATAAATTCATAATGCTAAATCAGGCAATTACTTTGCCAATAAAAGGCATCTATTTGATATTATGTCAAAAGCGAAATACAAAACATTTTCTAGCTTAGAAAAAGCAATTTAAGCTATTGAGCAATTTTACTTTCCAGAAAAGGCAACCATTCAGATGCTTGACGCTCGGCGTACTCAGCTAAAAAATAAGCAAGAGAAGGCTTAAATGGCAAATTGGTTAGATGTAATCCCGCTTGCTCAGGAGATTTATCTCCTTTGACCACATTGCATCGGTGACATGCCGTGACCAGGTTAGTCCAATTACTTTTTCCACCTTTGGACCGTGGGATCACATGATCAATAGTGAGTTGTTTTTTACTTCCGCAGTATTGGCATTCGCCTTTATCTCTGCGAAAAAGATTATTTCTATTCAGTAAAACTCCTCGATAAGGAATGCTTTTATAATTATTCAAACAGATGACAGCGGGATAGTCAAAACTTCGGCTTACGGTTCGGACTTCTAAAAACTCGTAAGCGGAAAGACAGGTGACTTTGTCCAAATGAAGGAGCACAATCGCCTTTTGAACGGTAACAACCGCTACAGGCGAATGATCCAAATTGAGGACTAATACCCGTTTTTCCATGCTATCCGATAAGGTTTCGTGATTCTAAAACGACCTGTTTGCCTGGAGTGTTTTTTGCGAAGGTTAACCATTCATCGAAGTCTGTCACCCGCATTCGATTATTCATCCAGAGTACTTCTTCAGCTCCCAGATACAATGCTAACCTCTTTTTATCTAAATCTGATTCGGTGAGGATTATGAGATCTCCAGCCATCATCTCTTCGGCAGCTACCAGTTTCCCTGGAAGTTTCTCTGACTTCCATAAATATCCTGCGATCGCAAAGATCAATGGAAAGGCCTGCTCCTCATCCAAACCGAAGATACTTCTTCCGCCAGGTTGAAAAGGCGCATTGATGTATTTAAGAGCAATTTCGATTAATTGTTCGCGGTTGGCTAGAAAGGCATGACTTCGAACTGCACCGGTAAATCCGATATGATCTCGCCAATTGAACAGTTCTAAATCTGAAAAATGGAGTCTGCTTCCTGGAAGCAAATACAAATTTGTCCCCATGTATTCTATCGCAGCGATTGGGCTGGTAACTATTTGAAAGTCATTGGTCAGATAAGTTTGATAATCAGCGGATGGGATCTCTTTAAGCAATTTAGAAGAAATGTACCCACTATGTCCCGTGTCCTCGTGAGCGATCTTGAACCAATGCTGATCATTGCTCACGGTGAGCACTTGATAGCATTCCCCGAAAAGTAATTGAGTGACTAAAGCAGAATCAAAAGTGGGTCTGAGGTAGATCGGCAAGATCGTCTGCCTACAAATCCCAAAAACATCAGTTAAAGGCCATTCGCTGAATTTCTCTTTTTGCATCTTTTTCCTTCAAATCCTGTCGCTTGTCGTGTGTTTTCTTTCCTCGACCGAGTGCAATTTCCATTTTTGCAAGACCTCGATCGTTGATAAATATACGAACTGGAATGATGGTAAGCCCCTTTTCTTCGGACTTAGTTTGAAGTTTTTCGAGTTCTCGCTTACCTAATAATAACTTTCGATCCCGAATGGCCACGTGATTGTAACTAGCTGCCATTGAATAGGGTGCGATATGCATTTGGCGCACGTACAGCTCTCCATCTAAAAAAATGCAGAAGGATTCTGACAGGGAAACTTTCCCTTCACGAATCGATTTGATCTCTGTTCCTTTAAGGACCATACCTGCTTTGTAAGTGTCCACAAACTCAAACTGAAAGCTTGCTTTCCTATTCTTGATATTGACAATTTTATCGAATTTGGAGTCTTTACTCATGCCTTAAAGCTTCATTTTAGCAAGGGGAGTAACTTCCAAGGAAGAAAACTCACCTTTGAGGTATTTGTAATGTGCCGCCATGGCGATCATCGCGGCGTTATCTGTACAGTATTCGAATTCGGGAATGAATAAGTTCCAATTTTTCTCTTTGGCCAATTGACCCAAAGCTTCTCGAAGACCAGAATTGGCGGATACTCCACCTGCTATAGAAACATTTTTTACCTGATGTTCTCCTACCGCAAGCTTCAATTTAATCAAAAGCATTTGGATCAGACTAAATTGAATGCTTGCGCATAAATCTGACAAATTCTCCTCAATGAAATTTGGATTTTCCCTCAACTCATCCCGAAGAAAATAAAGCACTGCGGTCTTGATCCCACTGAAAGAGTAATTCAATTCAGGCATTCGTGTGATAGGGAAAGTAAAGGCTTTCGGATTTCCATTTTTCGCATGCCGATCTATCAATGGACCTCCTGGATAAGGAAGTCCAAGCAGTTTGGCAGTCTTGTCGAAAGCCTCTCCTACAGCATCATCCTGAGTCTCCCCGATCACTGTCATATCCAAATGATCCTTCACCAAAACCAGCTGGGTATGCCCTCCACTTACGGTGAGGCAGATAAAAGGAAAACTTGGCTGCGGCGCATCAATGAAGTGCGCCAAAATATGAGCCTGCATGTGATTGACTTCAATCAAGGGGATCCCTCTTGCATAAGCCAATGCTTTGGCAAAACTAACCCCTACCAATAGTGAACCCATTAATCCTGGCCCTCTCGTAAAGGCGATCGCACTGAGTTGATCTTTGCTAATTCCTGCCGAAAAAATAGCCTCCTGAACAACAGGAATAAGATTTTCTTGGTGCGCGCGCGAAGCAAGCTCAGGCACAACTCCCCCATATTTTTCATGGACCGATTGCGTTGCGACAATATTATTAAGTACTTTGCCGTCTACTATTACAGCAGCCGAGGTTTCGTCGCAGGATGATTCAATTGCTAGAATAATGATATTGTTGGTACCCATTGGAAAAGAACTCGAAAGTTACGGATTTTTTGCATAAAGCGTTTCGAGTGATCGTATGGATTGTCTTTTCGATGGTCATGCTCTTGATTTCCATCGCCATACTACTGCAGGTCACTGCAGTCCAAAACTGGGCAATCGACAAGGCCACCAATTACCTAAATGAAGGTTCCAAATTCCATGCTGAGATAGGCCATATCAAACTCAATTGGTGGGATGCACTAGAGCTTCGTGATGTGAAAATCCTGGATTCCCAAGATAGCACCATGATTGCAGCAGAAGCACTTTTGATCGATTTTAAGATTAGTTCTCTTCTTCGTTCAGGACCACCATCTCTCAACCAAGTTCGTATTGAGAAAGCTCAAATCCATTTACTGATTCATGAAGGTGATTCCTCCATTAATATTAATCGATGGATTAATGAGCTGAATTCACGATTTGGTGGGTCAGGAAGCACCAGCCCTACTATTTTTGGAATCGGAGGGGTCGCCATTAGAAATTCCGAATTCTTCCTGGTGAATTTTAATAAAGATCCAA
>CAWUWQ010000251.1:0-2812 GCA_963926065.1 uncultured Algoriphagus sp. | reverse complement strand
CAGCTAAGGTACCCCAGATTCCACCGACCAAATGGACAGAAATAGCTCCTACAGGATCATCGATTTTAATTTTATCAAAAAATACTACGCCAAATACCACTAAGCCTCCACCGATAAAACCGATTATTGCTGACTCGCCAACTCCCATTTGATCTGCGCCGGCGGTGATTCCTACTAGACCCGCCAGAATTCCGTTCAGCACCATGGTGATATCGTAGGTTTTGAATTTCAAATACGAGATAATCAAAGCCCCAAATGCACCGGCTGAAGCGGCAATAGAAGTGGTCACAAAGACTTTGGACACTAATCCTGGACTGGCACTAAGTACTGAGCCTCCGTTAAACCCAAACCAACCAAACCAAAGTAAAAATACTCCGATTACTGCCAGTGGAATATTGTGGCCAGGGATAGCTTTCATACCATTCGCGGTATATTTCCCGATCCTAGGCCCCAATAAATAAGCCCCGATCAAGGCTCCCCAACCTCCCACAGAATGGACGATGGTAGATCCTGCAAAATCATAAAAAGGAGTTTCTAAAGTATTCAGGAATCCTCCACCCCATTTCCACATTCCAACAATCGGATAGCAAATAGCTACATATAAAATGGAGAAGGTGATGAATGGGCCTAGCTTAACACGCTCGGCCACAGCGCCAGACACAATAGTAGCCGCCGTAGCCGCAAACATGGCCTGAAAGATAAAGTCGGTATAGAAGGTATAACCCTCATTGTAATTGCTAGTGTCCCAACCTTCGGGAAGAGGAAGGCCAAAACCCGAAAATCCAAAGAAGGCACCGGAGTAGTCAGCCCCAGGATACATTAAATTGAATCCTACAAAAGCGTAAGTCAAAATCCCGATTCCGGGAATAATGGTATTCTTAAACAAAATGTTAACTGTATTTTTTGATCTGGTGAGTCCAGCTTCCAAACTGGCAAATCCTAAGTGCATGATGAAGACCAAGATGGTTGCTATCATCATCCACAGGTTGTTTACGGTGAATAATTCTTGCATGGGTGAAATAGGTTCGATAGGTGATTTTTTTTTGGAAAAGATTAAAGCGCTTGCTCGCCGGTATCGCTGTTTCGGATTCGGTAAGCATCAAGGACATCGAAGACAAAGATTTTTCCATCTCCAATTTCTCCAGTTTTTCCTTCCCTGAGAATACATTGGATCACTAAATCGACTTGGTCATCTGGCACCACAATCTCGAGTTTGGTACGAGGGATATACGCAGGTTCGTAGGGAACTCCACGGTACATTTCTTGTCGGGCATGCTCAAAACCCATCCCTTTGATCTCATAAAAGGAGAGAAACTTCACTCCCAATCCAGCAATGCATTTGTGGATCTGATCAAAGCGCGAGGTTCGAATGATCGCTTCAATTTTTTTCATATTCTTAATAAGGTTAATGGTTTGTTGAGATATTGTCATGAAAGTAAATAGAAAATCGGGAAAAAGTAATTTGATGGTTTCATTTTTATCCTAGTATTGAGAATAATTTGCTAATAAATTCAATATCTAGTCTTATTTATCATCATTTTTTACAAAAATTTCACCAGTATTGATTTTTTTGGGCTAAATAAAAATCAATACTGGCTTGATATATTTCTTATTCCCTTTGCCCTAGATAGATAATCGGTTAATTTTGTGCCCATTCAGAAAAATACAGCATGAATCAGAAACCAACTCTTTTAGTACTTGCCGCAGGAATGGGCAGCCGATATGGCGGAAATAAGCAAATCGATGGCTTTGGCCCCGGTGGAGAAACAATCCTAGAATATTCTATTTTTGATGCAATCCGAGCAGGGTTCGGCAAAGTGGTTTTTATAGTCAGAGAAGAAATCCTAGAAATAGCCAAAGAGAAATTCCTTCCCAAACTCGAAGGCAAAATCGAAGTGGATTGGGTCATTCAATCTTTAGACAGCTTTGTACCCGCAGCTTTGAAGCAGGCCGATCGTGTGAAACCTTTTGGAACCGCACATGCTGTCCTTTGCGCCAAGGATGCGATCAAGGAGCCTTTCGCCGTAATCAATGCGGATGATTTTTATGGAAAAGAGGCTTTTGAGGTTTTGGGGAAATTCCTTTCTACTGAAGTAAAGCCAGACCTTCAGGCGATGGTGGGCTACGCAATTCAAAATGTGCTTTCTGAGCATGGCACCGTCAGCCGAGGGGTCTGCGAAACCAATGAGAAAGGTCAGCTAATCGGAATGATCGAGCGAACTTCAATCGCACGTGATGGCGAAAAAATCCTAAGCAAAGGCGAAAATGAAGTCTTGGAAATCGCTGAAAACACGCCAGTAAGTATGAACTTCTGGGGATTCCATGCGGATGTCTTTGGGGATATCGAGCGGATGTGGAATGAGTTCCTACCTGCCAATCTGGAAAATTTAAAATCCGAATTCTATATTCCTACAGTAGCAAACAACTTGATCCAAGAAGGCAAGGCTGCTTTTGAAATCCTGGAAGGTGGCAAAGTCTGGTTTGGAGTGACCTACACGGAAGATAAGCCGGTGGTAATCCAAGCACTGAAAAAGCTTCATGATTCGGGGGAGTATCCGGAGGGATTGTGGAATTAACAGAGCAAGGAGCCTTTTGACTCCTTGTTTATTTTTACTTTGAAATAGTGCTCATCTCAAAAAACCTCAGCTCCGAATCCAACTCGCCAAGAATCTTTTTAGAGCGCTCTGGTCGGGCGTCAGTCAAGATAATTTGTCCAAAGGTTTGCTTGGAGATCAACTGCATCAGCTGTGCGATCCGAAGATCATCGAGCTTATCAAAAATATCATCCAAAAGCAGCAGTGGCTTTTCTCCT
>CAWUWQ010000250.1:0-16616 GCA_963926065.1 uncultured Algoriphagus sp. | reverse complement strand
AATAGCTTGAGGCTTGTCCTAATTCACTATTTGCAGCAGCGGAAACTTTTAAATAGTCAGTCGCTCGTTGGTAATTTTCAATCTCAAACTGAGCGACTCCTGCCTTGTAGATTTCATTTGGAGCCAGCTCCCCTTTTCGGGAATTGATAAAGGCATCGTAGTTTTTTGCAGCATTCTTGAAGTCCTTCTTTGCATAATAGGCTTCTGCCAAATAGAGATATATGTCTTCCTTTTTCTCTAGATTTTGTCCGGTCAGCAATATGGGTTCGGCGTATCGAATCAACTCTTCATAGCTACCCTGCTGATAGTATAATGCAGCAAGCAGGTATGGAACCTTGTTCGCATAGTACCTGTCTTTAGCGGCCATTTGCAAATCGCTGATTGCTTTTTGAGTGTTGCCATTTTCCAGTGCAATAAATCCACTATAATAATAAGCGTCGACACTGATTGGTTGATTCAAGATTTTGGCTTGGTCAAAAAGTGGGGCTGCTTGGCCGTAATTTTTTGATTGAAAATGAGAATACCCCTGCTTGAAGAGGACATCTGCCTTGTTGGCATCAGATAATTTTGAGGGATCTACCAGTGAATAGCCTTCTAGTGCTTCAGGATAATTTTTTTTATAAAAAAAATGATCTCCTAGGTACAATCCTGCGGTCACCACCGAAGGATGATTTCCATTTGCAAGAATATAACTTTTCATCAAACCTGGTCCATCTGGACTTTCCAGTTGAAGGGCTGCCATGGCGCGATGAAGGTCGGCTGATTTGTATTGTTCGGAGCTGATTGGCTGATCAAGCAGTCTTGTGTTATCATATAAACTAGCTGAGAAAAGCTGTTTATCAAAAAGTTCAAGATTGTGATCGAGTGTGTGTTGTTTGCTGCTTTGATAGAGTGAGGATTGGGCGATGACGTCCAGACTAAATCCAATGCCCAAAAAGAGCATAAGGTAATATCTCATAGCTTATTGTCTTAAAATAGCTTCTTCAACAAATTCACGGATTAGAAAATCATCCAATCAATTTTGTCTCAAAAGCAGGTCAAATAGTTAGGCTTAGCTAATCAATGCAAGATCTTGTAGACAAGCTCTCGTAGATTTTCGGCATGTGTCATACTGCCAGAATCCACTCCTTTGTAACGGAGATCTGCTTCTTTTAGGTATCTGAATATATCAATTACCTTGCCCAAATTGTAGTTGCGAGCAGCTGTCACGTATTCTTTAACAAAAAATGGAGGCACTCCAAGTATGCCCGCCAACTGTGCATCACTTATACCTTTTTTACGAGATTGATGGATGATAGTGATTTTAGCAAAGTAGCCATACATCAGTGAAAAAAGCGGAATGACTGGATGTGCTTTTGGGTTTTGGACAAAATAGGCGATAATCTTATTTGCCTTGATGACGTCCTTGAATCCAATTGCTTTGAGGAACTCAAAATTATTGTAATCCTTATTGATACCGATGTATTTGGAAATATCCTCGGAGCTGAACTTTGTGGATCCCTTGAAATTGATCAGCATTTTACCAACCTCATTGGTCATTACCTCTAGATTATTACCGATCGAATCACTGAGCAATTGCGCCGCTCTAGAGTCAATACTATGGCCTAGCTCCCTAAAGTATTCCTCGATCCACTGCGTCAGTTTGTAATCGGAG
Organism: uncultured Algoriphagus sp.; assembly: GCA_963926065.1. Lineage (GTDB taxonomy): Bacteria > Bacteroidota > Bacteroidia > Cytophagales > Cyclobacteriaceae > Algoriphagus. Next base: position 14,962 of record CAWUWQ010000250.1, on the reverse strand, counting down.
ACTTTATCTGATTTGACATGGATGGTACGTTTTTCAATCTCTTTACTCAAGGCTGAGCGCCCATCTAATTTCTTGTACTTATATACTAAAACTAAAATGGTACTTGGAAGCGGATTGACTAAATAACTGATCAGTAATTGCTGCGCCTCCTCTTTTCCAAGATCCACAATACTTTGTGCTTCCTTGACGATGACCACTTGGCGCTCCGCCATCATGGGAAATTTCCTGGCATTATTTAAAACTGCTCCTACTGTGACGTCCTTTCCATAGAGCACAATTTGATTGAAACTTTTCTCATGCTCCGCAATTGCATTCTTTTCGATATAATCAGAGATCATATCAATAAAGAATGGTTCCTCTCCGGCCAAAAAATAAATTGGAGCAAACTTTTTCTCTTTCAAGTCTTTAAGAACAGCTTGTGGTGATTGGGGCATAGTTTTTCTTTTCTTAGATCTTAAAGATAACAATCGCACTCTTTCACCTGCAAAAAGCAGCAAAAGTTATTTCTATAAACTATTCGATGTTAATTTTGTCTATATTAAAAAAGAGCACCATGAATTTTGATCTAGCAATTACAAATTTTAAGGAAGGGAAGTTTGAAGAGTCTTTAGTGATTTTGAATAGCCTAATTTCTGAAAGCCCCAATCAGCCCGAGTTTCACTTAAATCGTGGCCGAGTACTCTCGAGACTTGGCCGAACTACTGAGGCGATTCTTGATTTTGATTTGATCGTGGAATTAGAACCTTACAATACTGATTTCATGAGTGATCGTGCTGTCGTTCTTCACCTATTAAAACGGAATGAGGAAGCTCTTTCAGAATTTGATCGAGCTGCAAATTTAGATCCCGGAAATCCCTATCGCTACAGCAGCAGAGCCTACTTCAAAGATCGTATTGGTGATCTGGCTGGTGCTATAGAAGATTATGAAAAAACTATAGAATTAGATCCTGAAGATGCGGTAGCCTATAATAATAAAGGTCTCGTCGAGGAAAAAATCGGATATCAAGCAAGGTCAAAGAAGAGTTTTGAGAAAGCCGATGATCTAGTAGGCTATAAAACAACTGAGCCGAATCCTTTAGCCAAAGAGGAGTCACAAGCTAGGAAGAGTAGCCAAGAAGAATATCGCATAAATCGCGATATGAGCTTGGGCCATTTTTGGAGAATCTTCAAATCCCTTTTTATTGACTCAAAAACACGCCGTGAGTTTTCGGGATATTTGAAGAGGATAGTAGGAGGAAAAAAAGATTAAAATGGTTTAGGGAAAACCATTCAAAGCCAAATTAACCAACTCCTAGATTAGCTCGTAGTCTAATTCAAGAAAGGATTCGACATATTTAGCCCAATAGGATTAGATAAATCTAAGGTGATCAGCATTTTGATTGTATTCACCATAAGCTTTCGATGTTTCAAACTCCATGGACAAACAGTAATCAAACTCGTTTTTTTTACTTATTTGACGCAGCGACTCAAAATTAATCACACCAGATATGGAAGACAACCGAGACGCTGCTTCAAAAAACTCGATTTCTTCAGACGATCCTTTCGGATATTTCAATTTAAAAACAACAGTGTGACGAATCATGAAGAGGCTTTTATGCTTAAAACGATTTGATTACCCAAAGGGGCTTATTAATAAAATAGGCCATTTTTTTTGAGAGACTATTGGTAAAAATCTGATCAAAGAAACTTCGCTTTTTACTGAGTGTAAAGAGGACGTCGGCTTTGGATACATTTAGGTAGTTTTCTAATCCGAGGGCTAAGTCATCCCGAAAGGATTTGAGTACAAAATTCACCTTTTCATACGAAATGAATGGCTCAATCTCTTCCACCATCGTCATATGAAGAGATTTATCGATTGCTTTTTGACTTGAGCTGATGTGTACCAAATCTACTTCAGAGTCATAGAATTGAGCAATTTCAACGATCTTCTGAATCGCCAATTTATCTTCTTCCAAGTAATCTGAGGCATACACCAGCTTCTTTGGGGCTTTGAAGAACACTCGTCTAGGCACTACTAAAACGTCCATATCTGCGGACTCAACAATCCTGCTGGCTCTAGATCCAATGATATTTTCTCTGAGATCGTTGATCCCTTCGGTTCCTACCACAATCAAATTTGCCTTAATCAAAATTGAATAGTCAAGCGTATCTTGAACAATTTTACCTTTTCGATAGGCGATCTCACAGGATTTTAAGCCTTTCGGAATGCTTTCTTGGGAAACTGCTTCCTTGAGATTGGTGAGTTTTTCAGTAATGAAGTTAATTTGATTTACCCCAGAGGTATCCAATGGAGAAAGCTTAAGATAATCCGCTTGGTTCAATACATGAAATAAGATTAATCTAGCTTGGTATTTTTCCCCCAATTTTGCCGCATACTCAATTGCATTGAGTGAACATTCTGAAAAATCTGTGGGGCATAATATGGTGAATGGAGTTTTCATTTCTCGTTAGTAACCTTTTATTCGATCTACGAGGTTTAATACCTCTCTGTTTTCCTTTATACGTTTTATGTTTTCCATCAATTGTGGAGCAGCCGCTTTCGGGTTGGTCACGCTAGCGATGTGTGGAGTCATAGTAATCCTTGGATCATCCCAGAATGGATGAGTTTCCGGTAAAGGTTCTGTTCTGTACACATCCAACATCGCACCAGACAGCTGTCCTTTATCCAAGGCTTGAATCAGATCTTCTTCCACCAAATGCTTACCTCTTGCCACGTTGATCAAATAAGTACCAGGTGTGCATTTTGAAAAGAACTCTTCATTCAAAACATTCTCAGTGGCAGCTGTTAGTGGCAAAAGACAAATCACCACATTCACTGATTTAAGGAACTCCGGCAATTCATTTTTTGAATAATACGGATACTTAAAGTCCTTCTTCTCTGAGAATCCAAACCCCACAACTGAAAAATCCATCATGGCCAACTTCTCCATCACATCATAACCTAAGGCCCCTACTCCCATCACTCCTACGGTGACTTCCAGCTCAGGATTACTCATATCCCAAACTTTGCGCAGCTTATCTTTTTGATAACGCGGAAGCTGTCGGTGATAATTTAATACACCCATCACCACATAGTTAGTCATGGACCAAGTAAGTTTTTCATCCACGATTCGCACAATAGGAATATTGGAGTCAATCGATTGATCACGAAGAATATGATCTACGCCCGCTCCCATGGAGCTGATAAGCTTCAGATTTGGAAATTTAGCCAATAGGCCTTCAGGATGTTGCCATAGAAAAGCGATCTCCACTTCCTCAGGGTTTGAAATATCAGGGTAAACCTGAATTTTCAAGGTTGGATCAAGCGTTCGAATCACATTGATCCAAGCGTTGGGATTCTTTCCGGGGCTAATTATTGCTAAACTCATATCAAAATCAAAAATCCATTCTAAGTGAAAAGCTATCCGATGATTTCAGGAATCTTTTCGGGTTGGATCAAAAATGCCATTAGGCCAATGTAAAAATGCATCAAAAATTCCCAAATTGCAGGCTAAAATGAAACAATCTTCGTTTACCAATCAAATTATTTAACTCTAATTTAATTTCATGATGAATTTCAAATCAATCCTTTTCGTTTTGCTCTTGGTGGGTAGTATGTCCTCCGCCTTTGCGCAGCAAATCCAAATGCCTCAAGCCTCCCCTTCTGCAAAAATCGCGCAGCAAGTCGGGCTATCCAATGTCACTGTCGATTATAGCAGACCAAGCACAAAAGGCCGGAAAATCTTCGGTGAATTAGTGCCTTTTGGAGACGTATGGCGTACTGGGGCCAACGGCGCAACTCTTTTGACTTTCTCTACTGATGTCATCATCAGTGGTAAAAATGTGCCTGCTGGACAGTATGCACTTTACGCGATTCCAAACAAATCAGAATGGACCATGATCCTTTCCAAAAACACCAAGCTTTGGGGAGCGATCGGTTACGACGAGTCGGACGATCTACTTCGCTTCAATGTTTCTCCAAATAAGTTGAGCAGAAACTACGAAACTATGGAAATCACATTTGCCGACATGACGGATACCGGAGCCAACTTATCAATCAAATGGGAAACTACGCGGGTGGATTTCCGAATCGAAACAGAGGTGGATGAAATCGTGATGGCACAAATTCAAGAGCTAGTCATTGATACTGACACAGAAAATCCAGGATTGCTTTACGCTGCAGCAAATTATTACTACACCAATAAGAAAGATATGAATCAGGCTTATGCTTGGATCAGCAAATCTGTGGAAAGTGATAAGAAATATTGGACGGTGCATCTTAAAGCTAAAATCGAAGCCACTCTTGGAATGAAATCTGAAGCAATTGCTTCTGCAAAAGAGTCGATGACACTAGCCAAAGAAGCAGGAAATCCAGATTATATTGCTTTAAATGAGCGATTGATCAAATCTCTGAAATAAGCATCATCTTATCTAAAAGTGAAATCCCCCTTGAAATTGATTTTTCAAGGGGGATTTTTTTATTTCTTGATTGTCAACTGGATCAGCGCAGCAAAAAGCATCAATGCCAAACAGCCTAGCGCATTATACCAGAGAAACCCGATATCCCAGACGAAGCCAAATGCACCGATACCATTTCGGAAATGCACGAAGAGAATCAAAGCTTCTGACATCAAAGCAGCTATAAATACGGCTTTCCCTTTGACCCACTTCATGAAAAATCCTACCATGAAAATCCCAAGAATGGTTCCATAAAATAAGGAACCAAGGAGATTTACGGCTTGAATCAAATTCTCAAACAAAGAAGCATAAGTGGCAAAAAGGATTGCCCCGAGGCCCCAGAATGCTGTAAACACTTTTGATGAAACCAAATAATGATGATCATCACCGTCTTTTTTTATCGATCGCTTATACAAATCAACTGTACTGGTCGAGCCTAAAGCGTTGAGTTCAGATGCTGTGGATGACATTGCTGCCGAGAAAATCACTGCAAAAAGCAACCCGATGATTCCCTCGGGAAGATTGTCCATCACAAATCGCATAAAAACATAATCCGTATCACGAGTCTCTGCATCTGGATCATTGGCGACTATCAAAGATTTGACTTCATCACGGATTTCATTTTGCTCCTTCTTGAGCGATTTTATTTGCTGCTGAACGGTAGCTTCTTTTTGAGTGTCTTCTTGATCAATCGCGGCTAATAATTCGGTGTAGGAGGCCTTACTTTTATCGAAATTATCACTGTATTCTTGTTCCAGTGCTTCAAATTCTCCTGCATACTCACTTTGGCGTAGATTATCGGTTTGTACTGTATTGAAAACTACCGGCGGAAGAAAAAACTGGTAAAACACGAATACCATCACCCCTATAAACAAGATGACAAACTGCATAGGGATTTTCAAAAAACCATTCATAATCAATCCCATTCGGCTTTGGGCCAGCGTCTGTCCGGACAAATAGCGCTGCACTTGGCTTTGATCCGTACCAAAATAGGAAAGGAATAAAAATACGGCAGCCGTCATTCCCGACCAGACATTGTATCGATCGGCCAGATCAAATTCAAAACTCACCATATTGAGCTTCTCCATTTTCCCTGCCACATGCATTGCCTCTTGGAAAGATATCGGAAGCATTTTGATCACGATGATTCCTGCCAGCAGCATCCCTCCCATCATCACTGCCATTTGTTGCTTTTGTGTAATGGAAACTGCCTCAGTTCCACCAGAAACAGTATAAAGGATCACCACCGCACCGATGACAATATTGGTCAAGGTTAGATTCCAGCCCAATAGCGTGGATAGAATAATCGCTGGCGCATAGATCGTGATCCCAGCAGCCAAGCCACGCTGAATAATAAACAACAAGGCAGCTAAAGTCCGAGTTTTGAGGTCAAAGCGGCCTTCTAAATACTCATACGCGGTGTAGACTTTCAGCTTGTAATAAATAGGAATGAAGGCTACCGAAATAATAATCATCGCCAGCGGCAAGCCAAAATAAAACTGGATAAAGCCCATACCATTTTCATAAGCTTGTCCAGGTGTACTCAAAAAAGTGATGGCAGAGGCTTGAGTAGCCATAATGGAAAGTCCAATGGTCCACCAATTCATGGAATTTTTCCCCCGGAGATACGAATCTAAATCCTTTGGCCCATAGGTTTTATAGATACCATAAGCTGCAATCGTGATGAGCGTACCAAAGAGTACGATCCAATCCAAATTACTCATGCGTAGGAATAATTAAGTAATACAAAAAGTCCTATCAAAACTACGAGAGCCACCATTAATCCAATGTATAAATAACTCCAACGAATATTTTTCTCTTCCATCCTTATTCTTCGATAAGATTGATAAATAACTTAGTTGCCCCAGGGACTCCCGCAGGAAGATGCCTGAAAAAGGAAATCCCGGTATAAATATATTTCCCTTCCCCAAACTTAGTGTAGATCAATGACCCATTACTTGAATCTTCGCCTAGATCATTCATTTGAAAAGGAGTCTCGTACCGTTCATCCATTTGTCCTACAAAATATAAGCCTCGCTCTTGCACCCAATTATCAAAATCTGCTTCATCGAGCTGATTTGGGCTACTGACTAGCGGATGATTCCAATCCACTTGAACAGGTGAATTTTGAACTGCGACGCGATTTCGACTAAGCACAAAAGGATATGGTCCCAATTGATTGGTCAGTAGTGGTGAACTCGTATTGTATTGTACAATCACTTTTCCACCGGATTTGACATAGCCCATCAAGACCTGTTGATTGGATGCCAAATCTTCATTCGTATTATATGCTCTAATCCCTACGATTACCGCTTTGTATTGGCTTAGCTTCTCAACAGAGTAATCATTCGCACCGATGAATTCAACTTGGTAGCCCAATGCAGTCAGTGTGGCCGGAACATCATCTCCTGCACCTGGGATATAACCAATTTTAGCTTTAGAGACTTTCCAGTCTTCTTGGATCAATCGAACTCCAGCAGGCTGGAAGTAAGTCAGATTCGGAATATGCTTGTATAGAATCCGATAAGTAATCAAGTCAAATACTTTTCCCTGGCTGGTAGTATAACGTGCAGTGATATCTTTGACGCCTTGGCCTTTATTCAGAAATTCCACCTCATACACACGCTCTTTGAGAAAGGTGTTATCGGTAATTGTCAGGATTTTATACTGATCAGCAGGAAGGCCTTTGAAGTCCAGTCCCCCATCAAGTAGTTGATTTTTGAAATGAACCGTTACTTTGAGTTTGGAACTTACCTCTGGAATCAAGAATACCACATCATTTGAAACCGTAAGATCAACTTCCGGCACAATGGTAAATGGTTGTTTGACTTCTCCATCAACTTGATCGTTGAATTTATACATCAAAGGAATTTCAATGCTGAAATTCTCATCAATGATTGTAAAGGCTAATGTTCCTCCAAGTTTAACATCATTAAATGGCTTTCCAATATCATCTTGATTGGAAACGTTATACAAGGCTCCATCAATGGGCTGCTCCAGCCAATAAGGTTGTGAAGGCTTGGCATCCTCAGGAATTGTGAAGTTCACCGGTAAGATAAAAGGCTCATTGCCTTTAACGGACTCATTATCTTTTCTGAATTCTTTCTGATTTACTGCCAAAGAAACTCCAGTAACCGTAAGTGCTGTCGGATTATTGAATACCAATTGAGCAGCAATATCTTGTCCCGCATAGCCCAATTCCTGCCTGGTAACCAACTCAAAATCTAGGCCTAGGGCAGAAATGATCAGCTGATCTAGCTTAACTTTCTTTTCTACCAACCAAGTTGGAGCATTCGAAATTGAATTCATTTTTTTGCGGATGGCAAGCAGTGCAGCTGCATTTGTGCTAGGATCTTTGAAATCAAAGCTCCCGATTAGCTTTTCAATAGCTGCTGAAATATCTTTTCCATTAGAAAAGGATTCCCATCGATCTTTTACTCCCTCAAAAGCTGAATTGGTATAGGGTTCACCTTTCAGAAATTGAATATGATCCACCGCATTCCCAATTCCAGCAGTAGCTCCAAATCCTTGAGATTTGTGCATCGTCCGGCTATCTGCAGCTATTTGGCTATACGATTCTCCCAACAGCGAATTAAAATCACCTGTTGGAAACACATCATAAACTTCTGTTGAATCCTCCTTGAATTCTCCTCCGAAATTATACGCATTCCAAAAAATCCGTTTGGCTTGCCAAGGCTGAACTCTGCTTAGTTGCTCTGGAAAGGCTTTTGGATCTCCTGATAAGTCAAAAGCTTCCTCTGCCAATATCGCGGAAGTGGTATGATGACCATGAGTGACTCCTGGAATTGTGTTAAATCGAGTGATGATGATATCAGGTTGAAATTTCCGAATCACCCAAACTACGTCACTCAATACTTTTTCCTTCTCCCAGTTTTGCAGGGTTTCTGTAGGGTCTTTGGAATATCCAAAGTCCATGGCACGGGTAAAAAACTGTCTTCCGCCATCCGTTTCTCTCGCTTTCAATAACTCTTGCGTACGAATCTGACCTAGACCAATTCCCAGTTCTTTTCCAATAAGATTCTGTCCTCCATCTCCTCTGGTAAGGCTCAAATAAGCCACTTCACTGTGTAGGCCATTGACCATATAGGCGATCAATCGGGTATTTTCATCATCGGGATGAGCAGCCACATATAAGATTCTTTTAGTCTCTTTGAGCTGAAGGAGCTGATGATAAATCTCTGCTGAACTCTTTAACTGGGCAAATCCACCAAAGCTGATCAAAGTCAATCCTAGACTCATCAACCAGCTTATACTACTAAATTTTATCATAAAAGGGCTTAATCTATTCAGCAAGCTAGAATAAGCATGAGTTAAAAAAAAATAAATTTTGATCAGTGGAATTATCAAATCTATTTACTGGTTTGATACCTTACCCTTCCAAGAATTGTATAGCCTAAGGTGAATTCGAAGAAATCCGCTTTGGCTTTGTGGGCTTTGATTTGCAGTCCCGCTGAAAGTGCTTCTGTCATTCGATAGCGAAAACCTATTCGCTCATAGAAACCGCTCACCTCTTGATTGAGCTCATTCCGGTAAAGATATACTCCAAAACCTACTGGCATAAATAACTTTTCTGTTAATTTCCATTCCCACGAACCTACGATCGCAAGAGACGTCTGATCACGAAAGGAAAACTGTTGCCCATTATTTCTTTCACTCATTCCCGGGGCATAGAAAAGATCAAGCCCTAAACCCAATCGAAATTTATAATTAGCCTCCCAGAGGTAATTGACTCCAAGTCCTCCTCTAAAATAATTACGATCTCCAATTTCATAATTTTTGAAACCAGTATAAAGAGCAATATTGAGAAACCATCGTTTATCGAGGTCAGGATAAACTGGCCGCGTAGTCGGAGTCGGATTGACTTTCCCTAAATAACTTTTTACTCCTAGCGAGAAAGGGATTATATTAATTCCTGCATTTGGTTTTTTGATTGCACCATTGGAATAGTGTTTCATTCCGAGATCAGAAATAATTAATACACGATCAGAAAGCTGGTATTCACCTCTGAATCCAAAATGGATATAGGCATTCAAGCTTGACCCGATGTATTGGTTGTTTGGATTGTTAATGGAATCATATGGGGTCAGGTTGAATCCTAGCCCTATCTGCGAGAAATAGCCAAAGGATAATTTTTGACCTTTACTCTTATATGAAAACGGCATTTCAAAAAATCCATAAAAAGCCTGTGGTCTGCCAATTTCCAGGAAATCCCCTAGTAAAGAAGTGAACCCTACTCCAAATGTAGGATATCGATAGAGATGGTTCATGTGAGTATTGGAGATTTTTCTCCAACTGAACTTTGCATCGATTCCACGATATTCGACACTATTCTTGACTTCATCCGCCCAGGGCTTACCATTACTAATTAATGGTCCGGATTCGAAAGAAAGGCTAACCGATTTCTGGAATTTTTCCTGCGCCAGAGAGGTTGACGCAATTGAACTGATGAAAATCAAGCTCAAAAATAAAATTCGATCAACATTCATTGGGGAGATTTACTAGGCTCAATAATGCAAATTCTCTTGAAGGGCAAGGTGTGATTTCCATCGAAAACTTAGATCACAAGCAAAAGTAAACAATCATTTTAAATCATAAAAAAAGAGAGTCGATAACTCGACTCTCTTTCAAATGCTTCCGGAGATATTATTCGCCGTCTTCCATCCAGTTTGGACCTATCAGCTCGATTAGCTTTTTGTTATATTTCTCAGCTTCGGCCTCATTCTTAAGACGAGTATTAATCTGGAAAAGAATTGCCATGATTTCTGTGTTATCAGCTCTGATCGCCAAAGCTTTTTCAAAGTATATAGCAGCTTCTTTATAGTTTTCATCTGCTTTCTTACCTATAATTGGAGACTGCTTTTCCCAGTCTGCATCAGACATATCATTCAAGGTATTCAACAATTTCACGGACTGCTCAAGTAGTAAGGCTCCAGTGTAATAGTTACCTTCGAAATAAGTTGGGTCAGCTTCAACTGATTTTTTGTAATCAGCCAAGCCGCCTTCGATATCTCCAGACTGCTCTTTCAAGTAACCTGATCTCAACAAGATAGATGCATTGTCCGGATCGTTCTTTAGCGCTTCTTGGATTTGAGCCATCGCTTCATCCATTTTATTCAATTGAAGCAATAGTTGAATTTCGTATTCAGCAAGGATTTTATCTTCAGGATAATCTGCCCTTCCAGCCATAACAGTCTCATAAGCCCCATCAGGATCTTTATCTTCACCGCTCTGGATTTGAACCAAGAAATAATAGGCGTTTAGCTTATTATAATCATCCAATTCTAAAAGATATCCGAAATGACGCTTTGCGTCCTCATACAATCCAAGATCGTTTGCCAGGAATCCAGCATTATAATGAATTGTAGAATCTGTCAAATCAATTTCTCCAGCAAGATCGAAGAAGTTATAAGCCATCTCAAGATCATTCTCAATATAACGATCTATCGCCTTGTCAAATGAAGTGTTTTTTAACGTCTTAATTGAATAGGGTCTCAAGTTATCTGGAACGCCTAATATGTCTTCACTGAAAACTTCCTCTCCTACTCCGTTTGCCTGGTCAGACCCAGCCATTTCAAAGGCTTTCATGTACGTACTAAGAGCTTCTTTTCCTATTACAAGATTGGACTCAGTATTGGTCGAATCAGAACCAAACATTTTAGTCTGGATTTTTGCTTTTAGCAGGTATGTGGCAGGATCACCACTTGTTTCGGGATCAGCAGATGCTGCAGTAATATCTGTCATTGCAGCAGCGAGGTCACCAGATTTAAAGTTTTTCTCTGCGGAACGTACTACTTTTTTTTGCCCAAAAGCCAGAGTCGTTGCACCGATCAAGGCCATTGATAGAATTAGCTTCTTCATGTTAAGGTTATCTTTTTTTGATTATTCGTTTGTTTCTGTTGGTTGATCATCTGAAGATTCCGGAGTTTCCTGAGTAGACTCATTAGAAATTTCTTCGTCAAGGACTTCTTCCTCTTCTTCTTTAGATATTTTTGCTACGGATGAAATCTCATCATTCCCTCCTATTTTTATCAATCGTACACCCTGAGTGGCTCTACCCATCACACGAAGAGTATCTACCGCCATTCGAATGGTGATTCCAGACTTATTGATAATCATCAAATCATCCGAATCAATTACTTCTTTGATTGCGACTAGGTGACCGGTCTTCTCGGTTACACTCATTGCTTTCACACCTTTACCTCCTCTATTTGTGATCCTATATTGATCTAGATTTGATCGCTTTCCGTATCCTTTTTCAGATACTACCAGCAGGGTTGCATTTTCCTCGGATGCACATACCATGCCAATCACATAGTCGTTATCATGATTTAACTTTATCGCTTTGACACCAGTGGCAGTTCTTCCCATTGGTCTTACCGCTGTTTCATTGAAGTGAATTGCACGTCCTGATTTCGCTGCGATAACAATATGCTGACTTCCATTAGTCATATCAACATTCACCAATTGATCATCCTCACGGATGTTTAAGGCGATAATTCCATTAGATCTTGGACGACTGTATTGCTCTAGAGTAGTTTTCTTGATGATTCCACGTTTGGTCACCATGATCAAGAAATGATTATTGATGTAATCCGGATCATTTAAGTCACCGACTTGAATAATTGCCCTAATTCTATCCTCTTGAGTAATGCTTATTAGATTTTGAATTGGCCTTCCTTTCGAAGTTTTTCCTCCTTCTGGAATTGCGTAAGTCTTCAACCAGAATAATTTTCCTTTATCAGTGAAAATTAACAGGTAATTGTGAGTAGATGCCGTAAAAAGGTATTCTGTGAAGTCATCCTGTTTGGTGGAAACTCCTCTGGAACCTACTCCTCCTCTACCTTGTGTTCTGTATTCACTCAAAGCCGTACGCTTCACATAGCCTTCGTTAGATACGGTAATGATGACCTCTTCATTAGGAATCATATCCTCATAGCTGAAATCTTCCGCATTGTGCTCGATTACTGTCCGACGAGCATCTGCATAGCGATCTTTTACCTCATTCAACTCAGTTTTGATGATCTCCATCCGCCTTTCTTCACTTCCTAAGATTTCTTTCAACTCATCGATCAATGCCATGATCTCTTTAAATTCTAGGATGATCTTCTCGCGCTCCATTCCAGTCAATCGCTGCAATCTCATATCGAGGATAGCTCTTGCCTGAATTTCGCTCAATTCAAATCGCTCGATCAAACCATTTCTGGCGGTCTCTGGATCTGCTGAACTTCTTATCAAGGAAATTACTTCATCCAAATGGTCTAAAGCAATCAAATAACCCTGAAGTATATGAGCTCTCTTCTCTGCTTCTTTTAATTCGTACTCTGTTCTTCTTACTACTACCTCGTGTCTGTGACTTACATAATGTACGATCAGGTCCTTCAAGTTTAGCGTATATGGTCTTCCTTTGACCAATGCTACATTGTTTACAGAGAAAGATGTCTGTAGCGCAGTATGCTTGTAAAGATTGTTTAAGACAACACTTGAAATAGCATCACGCTTAAGCTCATAAACCACTCGCATTCCTGATCGATCTGACTCGTCACGAATTGCAGAGATTCCTTCAATTTTCTTTTCATTAATAAGCTGCGCAGTTTTCTCCACCATATTGGCCTTATTGACCATGTATGGAATCTCGGTGATGACGATCATCTCCTTACTTCCACCTGCTTTGATTTCTACATTCGCTTTTCCACGAACAACTACACGGCCTTTTCCGGTTTCAAAGGCTGCTTTCACACCATTGTAGCCATAAATAATACCTCCCGTTGGGAAATCAGGAGCAATGATATATTCCATTAATTCCGGAATGGTAATCTCACGATTTTCAATGTAGGCAATGATTCCACTGATGACTTCTCCTAAATTGTGCGGAGCCATATTGGTAGCCATACCCACAGCAATACCTGAAGCCCCATTCAGCAAGAGAGCTGGCACCTTTGCAGGTAAAACAATTGGTTCTTTTAAGGAATCGTCAAAGTTGAACTGAAAGTCAACCGTCTCCTTATTAATATCAACCAGAAGCTCCTCAGCAATCCGCTTGAGTCTAGCCTCGGTATATCTCATCGCTGCCGGGTTATCCCCATCAACAGAACCAAAGTTACCCTGACCATCCACTAATGGATATCGGAGAGACCAAGGCTGAGCCATTCGCACCATGGTATCGTAGACTGCAGAGTCACCATGGGGGTGGTACTTTCCAAGTACTTCACCGACTATTCTAGCTGATTTCTTGTAAGGTTTATTGTGTAAAACGCCAAGTTCCTGCATTCCAAAAAGGATTCTGCGGTGTACTGGTTTTAGTCCATCACGGACATCTGGAAGTGCTCTGGAAACAATAACCGACATCGAATAATCGATGTAGGCTCCACGCATTTCGTCTTCAATGTTGATTGGGATAATGTTCTCGTTTTCTCCTTGAGCCATATAATGCTATTCACGGGGATGATTAAGGCTGCAAGATAGTAAAAACCGAGTAGTTTTGAAAAGAGAATAAAAAGGTCAAATTAGAACCCTGAATTAATACCACTGACCGATTTTTCGATTTTGAAGTTGAAAAATTGAACTGCCCCTGTATTCGATTCCACTGTGGGAATGCTTCATCACTATTCCACATCCACCGATTTTACAACGCTTTGTCCCAGGAATCCTCACAGAAAAACCAATCTGCAACGCGTAGAGCTTCTGGTCAATGTTTTGAAATTCAGAGAAGTTATCATCCGCATAGGTGAATTTCCTGAACTCTGCCCCTCCTTTAATAAACATCTTGGTATACTCCGAAAAGTCCCGCTCGATCCGAAGTCCAAGCCCATAATAAGGCTCATCTGCGACCAATAATCTGGGCTGATAAGGAGGTTGATTTGGCAGATCCAAGGCTGGATCATATTGATTTTTTAAATTCAATTGCCCAAATTCTCCTTCTAAAATAAATCTCCATGGATAGATTTGTCGGGCTCGTTGCTTCATTTCTGATTGCATATAAAGGTTTGCAGACGCATATTTCCGGTATCGCCACTTCAAGAATGAAGCTCTTTTTTTAGCATCATAGAGCACCAAACCCACAGTCCCGTAGAGCTTACTGATTTGATAAGAATTACCTTCAAAAGGGAATTGAAAATCTCCACCAGTCATATTTTGGTAGTTCCCCCACTCTTGCCCGTAGCCTCCACCAATAGTCAAAATATTGAAAAGGCTGATTCGTAGACCAGCATTGAAAACTGGAAAAGTCCAGTCATCTCCTTTCATCTTCAAAGGAGTTTCTTCATTAATATCCAGAGGAGTTTCGAAATTTTGAAATTGAGTAAGCGGATAACGGTCAGGAAACTCAGAATAGAAATTCGTTCCAAATTGATGATAACCAGCACCTGTAGAAATCTCTACTGCAAACATTTCCATCACGTTTCGAGTGACATTTCCAATACCAGATGCACTTTTTGGGTTTTTGGCTTTGTTTGATATGCCGAAAATATCATCTTCTTGGGCAAAGGCATACACGAAAAGAAGAGAA
>CAWUWQ010000249.1:0-2649 GCA_963926065.1 uncultured Algoriphagus sp. | reverse complement strand
TGGAGTCGGGGATGCCATTTCCGTTATCCTGAACCGAAATTTTCACCCCTAAATTTCCTGAAGGGGACTTGATTGTGGTTGTTTTAACAATTACCTCTGGTTTGTAGCCTTCTCCCCCTTCAGAGCCTGTCCCGATATTTCGGGAGGGTTGGGAGGTAGATTTAGCCTTTTCATCCACTGCGTAAAAAGCTTTATTCACCAAGTTGAGAATCACACGACCAATATCCGAAGCTACAACATTTATCTTGGGTAGATCAGGATCTACCTCTAGCTTGAAGTCTGCATTGAATGATTTGTCTTTTGCTCGTAGCCCATGATAAGAAAGTCGAACAAACTCATCAGCTAGGGCATTGAGATTTGTTGGCAATTTCTCGCCCTTATTGGCTCGGCTATGCTCCAGCATGCCTTTGACGATGGCATCCGCCTGCTTGTCGTAACGGTTGATCTTGGAGAGATTTTCTTTGATATCGGCAGAAATAGCTTGCACCTCTTCCAAATCGCTTTTTTCAATTTCTTCGTTAAGCCCTAGGATCAATTCTCTAGTTACTTCGGAAAAGTTATTCTCAAAATTCAGGGGATTCTGAATTTCATTGGAAAAATCTGAAGTCAGCTTTCCCAAGTAGTCCATTCTTATTTGACTTGGACACCAAATACTAATCCAAGGAATAGTTTTTCAGGTAGAATTTAGAGCCAGAGAGACTGTTCAGCGATTTACCAAAATCGTTTGTTTTGGGGAATTTCCTCCAAGGTTGTTTTCGTCTGGTTATATCCTTTTTCAATAATTTCTTTCCATTTGGAGTCATCCAACATTCCTATGCCTTTTAGTTCAAGCTCCACGTAAAGTTCCACGCCGGACTTCTTCATTTCCTGTTTTTGCCTGCTATTTAGGAAAAGGGAATTTACCAAAATGGAAGTGATGCTTGGAAGTTGGAATTTCTTTTTGCCCCTAAGCTTGTTCCATAAGAGATTGGAGGCTGAGGGAATTTCATCAAAACCTACATTCTGAGAAATGAGTTTAGAGAGGGAAATGGCAATAATATGTTTAACAGGGTAGTTATACATGGTTTCAATAGGAAGATTGTCCACTACTCCTCCATCCACATGAAGCTGATTATCGATTACTACCGGCGGGTAAATTCCAGGAATCGCGATACTCGCCTGGATTTGCTTCCATGCGAGTCCTCTATCATGAATTTTGGCGGTGGCATTTGAATAATTAGTAGAAACACAGTAGCTGCTAATCCAAAAGTCCTCCAAAAAGGAATCACCCATCATTTTTTTCAGGTAGTTGTTCACTTTTTTACCTGACATAAATGATATAATGGGAAAGGTGAAATCATTGGTAGTCAATTTGTTCTTGGCAGTATATTGACCATAAAATTCTATCTTCTCTCGATCAAAATCATGAAATGAGACTATGAGTCCACTAAGTGCTCCAGCACTCGTTCCTCCTATAAAATCAATTTCAATTCCTGCATCATAAAGGGCCTTGATTGCACCAAAGTGGCCAAAACCTTTAGCTCCACCTCCACCTAGGACCAATCCAATAGCATTATTGGATAGAATTCTCGCAAAGCGGCGAATGTCTGGGCCGTGATTTTTGCGGTAATGGGTATGCAACTCAATTTTTCTGCCTTCAAACCAACGTTGAGTATTTTTAGGGAACTTTGGGTTTTCTGAATGAAGAAGGAGAAGATAAGTTTTCTTGTTTAAAATACTATTGGAGTAAAGATCAAGGTGCCTTTCGATCTCATAGATCGAACTGTCTGCATCGAAATCGGTCGCTATTACAATCAAATCTGCATAAATAAAACATTGCTTAGACCAGGCAAGATCAGTATCACTACACACTAAAAAATTTAGTCCATCATGATTCTCCAACGTATCATACATGTTCTGTAATTCCATATTAGCATGGGAACTATGATCCAGAACCTGTACCTCCACATTCAAGGATCCAAATTGATCTATGACGGCATCTGTATATTCTGAAATATCTCGTTCCGATTGGAGATTGATCACAGCTATGTTCTTGGCTGAAGACTCCAGGTGTTGCTGCAGGGAATTTCGACGAAGTCGGCTTACTACAAAACGGGTTAATTGGGTAGAAAAGGCGGGATGTTCTGCTACTATACCCATGTAATCGCTTTCTGTCAGCTTAAGCACGAGGGATTTGCGGATAGCCACTACAGTGGCAGATCTAGGTTCGGACATGAAAAGAGCAAATTCACCTATAGGCTCTCCCTCTCCGATATCGCCGAGCGCATGCATGCTACCATTTTCTTGCTTTGCCAATGCTCTGAATCTTCCTGAGAGGACAATGTAAAGTGAATTGTCAGGGTCTCCTTGATGAAAGAGAAAATTTCCTGATTCAAGATAGATGTGTTGACCCTTTTCTAGGATTTGGGTCAATAATTTCTCGTCGAGTGCGCCGAAGAGGCGGAGAAGAATGGATCGATTGTGAGGTTCGAACGAAAAAGTTGGATCCAAGGATAGTAATGTTTAGGAGAATTAATTTTCAATTTCATTTTGAAATAACTCTGGAACTTAATCATTTTATTATTCATTTCTGGCTATCCCAACTAATATATTAAATTTATAATTTAACCATGGCATTATTACCTACGTCCCCTTAGGATTTTTCCATCT
>CAWUWQ010000248.1:0-5393 GCA_963926065.1 uncultured Algoriphagus sp. | reverse complement strand
TGCCTTTAGCAACAACCTCCTCCAGGAGTACATACTTGATTTGCGCCTAATCTGATTTTTGCCTTTTTAGGGGGAAATCCACATTGATCCTTTGCCAGGCAGTCCGTCATCGTGTTGGTAAGGGTGAAAGATTTTCCATCGAAGTCCAAGCCATATTTTCCAATAGTGACACCCTGATATTCAACTTCAATCTCATGATCTTCTAAATTCAATAAACGCTCAGAAAGAGAAATTATGCTCAGCAATTTGGAGGCACCTAAGCGGTGATCGAAGTCACCATCTTCCCACAATTGGAAATTAATGACTTCCTCTTTGCGAACTGTGCCTCCACAATCAATAAATCGTTTGCTTATTTGGCCGACTTCAGTCACGTGAAAATGAGCAGGAACCACCGAACCATCCGGCAAATGGAATTCTAATTCATTCAAATTAGCAAGGTGGGTTTTGATTTCAGAGAGTTTCATAGTCCTATTGTTTAGAATTTAACAGCAATCAGAGGATATGGAAGGTTTTTGCAATTCTTCAAAAAGTACATCAAATTGCTTTTTTAGGATCAATACTTTGTCCCGATCAATACAATAAGAAACAGAAACACCTTCAATTGATCCTTTTACCAAGCCCATCTCCTTCAGCGCTTTTAAATGTTGGGAAATAGTGGCCTGAGCGAGACCAATTTCATCCACGAGTGTACCATTGATGCATTGATCTTTTGCGCTGAGTAATTGTAGGATCGCAATGCGTGCAGGATGTCCAAGAACTTTGGCAAACTCTGCTAATTCATTTTGGTCAACTGAAAATAGATCCGTTTTTGTAGCCCCCATATCAATCGTGATATTACGATTGATATTTTAAAAAACCTATTTTTCTTTAATTAGAACAAATTCGGATAGTATAGGCGAAACCAAAAAGTAACCTAAAACTTGGGAATCACCAGAAACCACCTTAATATTAGTATCAGGATTCTGTGGCGGCGGGCTGAATAATCCTCCATCAGAAAAGAGTAAACCTAGCAATTGATTTAGGTAATTGTAAGGTTCTCTTGTCATTCTATAGAGAATCAATCGGACACGATCATCTTGCTCAAATGCATAGCCTAGCTCCAGACCATTTTCGAAAAAGGTAAACCCAAACGTATCGTCAAACAGAAAATAATCTTCGGGCTCATTCTTTAACGTATCGTTTTCAATGATTTGAATTCGATAATAATTATTCTCTTTGAATGGAATCTTGCCATACGCTTTGATGTAATAGCCTTCATCTCGAAATGGTCTTTTTTCCTCGTATTGATAAGTCAAGCTATCCAGAATTGGAGGCTCAAGCATTAGGCCTTCGGCAAAGAAGACATTTTCCCTCCATTCCACGATCAGCTCATACGTCTCCCCTACTTTTGCTAAGATGTCGTTATTCAAAGGTCGATAGCTCTGAGATGTTTCATTATAACTGAATGGGATGATCGTTTCAGTCCCTTTTACTCGAATATAAACTTGGGATTCCTTGATGATCGTATAGGAATCCTGATCTAAAAATTTTTTGGCCAAGGTGATCTTGACTTCATTTAAAATGGGGTTATCTGTCCAGACCCCTTCAATTACAGGAATTTCGCCAGCTATCTCTGCCAGCGGAAGATCCACTTCGATTTGACAGGAAGTGATTACTAGTACCAATCCAAGAATCCAGCTATTTTTCATATCAAAATTCAAAATTATAGGTGATTGATGGAAGGAAAGTAAAAAGGTAAGTCATGATGATTCCTGGTCGAACCGAAGTCACAGGACCGTCAGTTGAAGAATCATATCTGATATCATTATTAATAACATCTCCGAAAGTATAGGCAAAAGGGTTTTTTCTTCCATATAGATTATATATGCTGGCGTTCCAGCTGCCTCTCCATTTCCTGCCTTTATTGGGATTCCTCCAAGTCACAGA
Organism: uncultured Algoriphagus sp.; assembly: GCA_963926065.1. Classification (GTDB taxonomy): domain Bacteria; phylum Bacteroidota; class Bacteroidia; order Cytophagales; family Cyclobacteriaceae; genus Algoriphagus. The sequence continues at coordinate 3,467 of CAWUWQ010000248.1, read as the reverse complement.
AGCATCCATCCGATGATAATTCGGATACCGATCTTCATTTCTGAAATCACTATAAAGCGGAACATTCTGGCGATCTGATTGATAGGAGCCAATCGGGAAAGAGACTGCCTGACCTGTAGAATAAACGAAGGTCAAGCCAGCTGACCATGAACCCGAAAACTCATGGTTCAGCACCAATGTCACATCGTTTGGACGATCGTAGCGCGGATTATATTTCTGGCCTTTTGACACACCGTCAATCTGCCTCCATGTTCTTGAATAAGTATAGGCTAACCAACCAGTGGTTTTACCTTGATTTTTGCGCAACAAAAATTCCGCCCCATAAGCCCAACCTTTACCCACCAATAATTCAGTTTCCACATTATCAGTGAACAGCACACTAGCCCCATTTCTCAGGTCAATGATATTTTTAAAGTCTTTATAATAAGTCTCGACAGAAAATTCCCATTTATCCTGATTGAAATTATGGAAAAAGCCTACGGAGACTTGATCTGATCGAATCGGAGGCACATAAGTTCCTGCAAGAATCCAACGATCGATCGGTAATCCAGCCGAAGAATTGGTTGCAATTTGGACGTACTGAAAATTACGGTTGTAGGCAGCTTTGATGGAAAACTGTGGATTGATCAGATATCGAAATGCGATTCGAGGCTCTAGTCCTTGGTAGAATTTAATTTTATCAAATGTGCCGTAATTCAAGGTGTCCGTAATCGTAACATCTGGTCCCGGGACTCCACCCGCATAACTGTAGTCCACTCCTTTTCCTATCTGATTGAAAATTCCCCAGCGAAGGCCAGCTTCAGTGCTTAGCTTTGGAGAAATCTCATAAGTCATTCCCGCAAAGAGATTATTCAAAACGCCATTTTTAGGATTAGTATCAATGGATTGAATATTACTTCCAGAAGCAGGAATCAATGCAACTGGGGCGAATTGGTAGAATTGGGAATGTACTCCCCAGTAGGTCTGAAGATTTTCACCACGAAGCAACGTCCATTGTGCTTTGATTCCGGTTTCTGAAAGTTGATTTTTCCATTCAAATCCATTCTCAGGATCATCGAATTCGATTTTATAATTATAGATAGAATGATAAGCATCCAGATCAAAATAGGCACCCTCAGCATAGGTATGATTCCATTTCATTGAGTTCATAAAATTGCTCCAACCCAATCCGAAAGAGCTTTCTAAGCCAAGAAAATCACTTCCCTGATAAGTAGAGAAAGTCAATTTATCTTTGTCTCCAAGCCGAAAAGCGAATTTGGCACTTAGGTCATGAAAATTGAGTTTGTTGTTTTTTACATCAGGATTGGAAGAAAGTGCTAGAAATACATCTGCATAAGTTCTTCGTGCCGAAATGGCAAAAGTTGATTTTTCTGAAAAAAGAGGGCCATCTAGGGTAAACCTGGAAGAGATAGTCCCAATCCCTCCCTCACCTCTGATTTGCTTATTATTTCCTTCGCGAAGTGAAACATCAATTAGCGAAGACAATCTGCCTCCAAACGAAGCTGGCATATTGCCTTTATACAAGTCTACTTTTGCAAGGGCATCAGGATTGAAGACTGAGAAGAATCCAAAAAAGTGAGATGCATTATAGACAGGGGCACCATCAATCTGAATTAGATTTTGGTCAGCTGATCCTCCCCTAACAAATAGCCCTCCTGTACCCTCGCCTGCCGACTGAACTCCAGGAAGCAGTTGAAGGCTTCTGAATAAATCGACTTCTCCAAATAGAGCTGGAATATTCTTGATTGTCTCAATTGGGATTGTAGCCTTTCCGGTTTCTAAATTTTTGATTTGCTCATCAGGTCTCCGATCCCTGATAATTACCTCTTCCAAGGAGAGCTCTTCAGGTTTCAGAAAAAACTTCTGAAGTTTAGTGGCATCTTTTTCAGTGATTTCGCGGATAGTCTTTTCAAAACCTAAGAAAGAGATCACAATCCTCCTTGGAAGTTTTTCTTTTTTTATCTGAAAACCCCCATTAATATCAGAGATTACTCCAGATGAAATCTCATCTTCCCAATAGATACTAGCACCTGGTAAAAGCTCAGAATTGGTGACATCTAGGACTTGACCCTTGAAAAAAGACGCATCCTGCCCATATAGTCTACTTATTGAAAAACAATAAAGACAGAAAATAATCAGACTGCTCTTTAATAAACGCGAACTCATTTTTTGTGTTTTGAATTGAAAATTCAAAGCTAGACGATCCAAAGCGATTAATGTTTGTTAATTTTTCAGAAACATCTGCTTTTCCTTCCACCTCTTTCCAAGTATTGGCTTTCAATTAAGCTTTATTTTATAATTTCAGGTTATGATTTGGGCATATCCGGATGTTAAACTCACCCTACTACTAGCCGCAATATTTTGCTTGCTATACTTTATTTACCTTGGACGCTACTGGGCGATCAATCGTAGATTAGAAGTCGAAAAGCGAAGATTATTCACAAAAATAGTCATCCGTACTTGCTATTTCGTGCTTTTTTTGATTGCTTTTACAGGTCCTTCAATTGGCACTTCGCTGAAAGAAATCAAGGAAGAAGGGAAGGATATTTTCATCGCAGTTGACCTTTCTCAGTCCATGAATGCCATAGACATTGGTCCAAGCAGACTTCAGCGAATCAAATTCGAATTGAAAAATCTCGCCAAAAGCTTTCCTTCGGATCGGATTGGTTTGATTATTTTCAGCTCGGAAGCTTTTCTTCAATGCCCACTTACTTTCGATCAAAGTGTCCTTCAATTGTACATTGATGGGTTAAACACCGGATTAGTTCCCAACTTCGGCACTGATTTGAATAGTCCATTGCGATTAGCCTTGGAGAGATTTGAAAGCGATGAAAGCCAAGAGATAAAGGCAAAGTCTATTATTTTGATTTCCGATGGAGAAAATTTTGGGGATGAACTAGAAGATATTGGAGCGAAATTAAACGAGCTAGGGATAAAAGTTTTTTCATTGGGAATTGGTACTCAATCTGGAAGTTCGATTCCTAGAGGAAATGGACTGGTGATCGACCCACAAACAGGGCGACCAGCCCAAACCGTATTAGATCGAACACCACTTCAAGTCATCGCTGCGGAGACGGATGGTCAATATTTCGAGATTTCTGACGAAGCACAAGAGGCTGGCAATTTGATTGGCGCTTTGGAACAATTAGAAGGCGGAGTCACTGGCTCCCGTGTAGTCGAAGCTTCGGCTAATAAATATTTCTATTTCTTACTGGTGGCACTCGCATTATCCCTATTAGATATGATGTTACCTGTGAAAACGATCAAATTATAAATGAGCTTGAATAAATTACTCCTAGCTGTTTTACTTCTTTTACCTCCTTCTTGGACGAAAGTATCTAAGATGAATGCTGCTATAGAGCTCGCTGGTGAAAGCTATGCTAAGGCAGAATACGAGGAATCAATTACGAATCATTTGGTAGTCTCGGAGGAGTTTGGTTATACTGGACAGGAGTTGGATTTTGATC
>CAWUWQ010000247.1:0-4080 GCA_963926065.1 uncultured Algoriphagus sp. | reverse complement strand
TAGGAACACCTTTTCTTCAAAAGTGCCATCGCCTTTTTGCAAAAACAATTTCGGAGAAAAACCTGAGGATGAACCAATGATCAAATCTTCTAATTGATCCCCATTTACATCCCCAGCAGCTAAGGATGGTCCGAATTGACTCAGTTTATGAGGGATTGTACGTTGAATATTAAAGTCGATTTTATCATCTTCTTCATGAATGAAACTTAAACCTAGCTGAGCAGAAACCTCTTCATAAATAGCCATTGGCTGCTCTTCAGTTAAGATCGCAAGCTTATTATTTCCGACTTTTGCATCTGCATGGCTGATCTCAAGAACTTGGTTAGATTGAACATCAGCTAGCTTGGACTCTTTGCCATCCGGCCAAATAACGAGCAGCTTTTTTACTGAACTCGATTTTCCCAAACCAAAGTGAAGTGTAGATTCAATGGAGGACATATATCCTCTAACGATCTGTTGCTCTTGGTAAAGCCGATTCCCATCTGGCATTTCCAAGACAATTTTTGCCCCCAAACCATCCGGATTAGCCGACGTACCTTTCAATTTCACCCTTAGGAAGTTTGGCTTTTCAGGGAAATCATTAAGCGTATTTTCAAAAATAAAGGCTGGGTCATTAATGTTGTTCACTACATAATCTAAATCTCCGTCCCTGTCAAGATCTACAAAAGCGGCTCCATTGGAGAAAGAAGGCTTATTCAAACCCCAAGAATCTCCTGAATCTTCGAAGGTCAAATCACCCTTGTTATGATAAGCATAATTTGGAATTTTGACTATTGGGATGGAATCCAGAAGCTGTCGAATACTCGCGATATTTCCCACATCTGCGCGGTAATTGGCAAAATCTTTATCAGTGATATCTCGAGGAAAACCATTGGTGATCAGCAAATCACGAAAGCCATCATTATCCACATCTCCAAAAAGTGGCGCCCAACTCCAATCTGTCTGATACACTCCAGCTAACATTCCTATTTCGCTAAATGGAACTCCTGCACCATTATTCATTTGCAGCATATTACGAACATATTGGTATTCGTAGCCCCATTGTTCATTGCTGATATATACTTGATAGGAATTTTTGCCGATCGTGGTTTTCTTCCGAAAATTATCCTCACCTAGCATATCGATGGTGATTAGATCTGGCTTTAAATCATTATTGAAGTCGGAAATATCAGAACCCATGGAAAACTGGCTTTGATGTCTCAAGTAGTTTTTGGATTGATTTGAAAAAGTCCCGTCTTGGTTGTTGATGTAGAGGATATCATTCGTGACATAATCATTACTCACGTGGATATCCGGCCAACCATCATTATTGAGATCCGATACCACTAAGCCTAGACCAAATCCTTCAATGGTAATTCCTGCTTCTAAGGTGACATCGGTAAAACTTCCATCTCCATTATTTCGATAAAATTTATCATTATTTATAGCCGATCCATCAATAATCTTTTCACGATAATTACTTGGTGTGGCTTTACTTTGTTCATTGTTTAATACATATAGATCAAGGTCTCCATCTAAGTCATAATCGATAAATGATGCTCCCATAGAATTGCCAGAGTCTGCAATCCCAAATCGCGAAGCTTGCTCAATAAAAGTTATACTTCCTTCTTCATCCTCACCCTGATTTACAAAAAGAAGATTATTTCGTTCTCCTGGGCCTTTCAGCATAGCAGTAGCCACATAGATATCCATCCAACCATCTCCGTTAATGTCTACAGCCGTGGTTCCAGTGCTCCATCGTCTATCAGCTTCCACACCAGCAGTTGATGAAATATCTTTAAACTTAAATTTTCCCTCGTTTAGGTAAAGCTTATTAGAAACCTGATTACCGGTGAAGAATAAATCCTGCAATCCATCATTATTAAAATCAGCGACTGCAAGACCTGCACCATTGAAAATATATTCGTCTGTAAGGATATTAAATGAATCAGATTCAGTGATTTGATTTGAAAACTCAACTCCGGTTTGTTCAGAACTCTTTAGTACAAACAATTTATCATCTTGAGAACAGGAAAATAGGAAGGTGAGAATTAGCGTAGCTAAAAAGCTATACATGGAAAACTTCATAAGGCAGTAAATTGGGTGCTTGGGATGCATGATATCTCCACTTTTACGACAAAATAGAAAGATTTTATTCTCAGATTCAAAAAAAAAGGAAGGCTTTTCAGCCTTCCTTTTAATACTAATTCTAATTCTTAAATTTAGAAACCTGGGTTTTGAATCAAAACATCTGATCCAACCAAATCAATTTGATCTTGTGGAATTGGTATTAACTTATGCTTTTCAGTGAATTTAGCTCCACCTAAGGCAGCTGCCAATTGAACACCATCAAGCGCGAAGTAGTAGTCAAGCTCAGCCTGAACTGTATTCCAACGAACTAGATCATAGAATCTATGACCTTCCATGCCTAATTCAAGCATTCTTTCCATTCTAACAGCAGTTTTTGCAACAGCAGCATCAGTCCAAGGAGCAGTATATGTGTTAATTACATACTTAGCAGCCATAGTATCGTCACCTCTCATTAGCTTAGAATTGATTGCTCTAGTTCTAATTAGGTTTACATATTCACGCGCTTTTTCTAATCCACCAGTTTCAATCTCTGACTCAGCAGCCATCAATAACACATCAGCAAATCGAATAATCATGAAGTTGATACCTGTGTAACCCGGAGTCCAAGAAGAGTTATCCTGGAAAGTACCTGCCTCAGATCTTGCGTAAACATACTTTCTAGGAGAATATGGTCCACCATTCGGCTGATTTCTGATCCAAGCAGCGCCTGGGAAATCTTGCCAACCTAGGTAAGGAATTCCTCTTCTACCTACTGTATGATCAAGACGTGGGTCAAGATTTCCTGTATCAGGTGTGAAAGAATCCGCAGTTTGAATACCCATGTCACTCTTAACTCTGTTTGCGGGTGCATTGTAAGTTTTATCCAACAATGGAAGACCCGCATCAGTAGTTCTAAATGCATTCACGAAAGTAAAGCTTGGCTGGAAGAATCCGCAACAGTTACCCGGACCGGATGGACCCGTGTTGTATGGGAAATTCAAGTCAAACTCTGGGTTCGCATTAAGTACAGATCCTGTTCCAGCTGCTGACTGATAAGCCCATACAGATTCCTGATGGTTATCATTCGCTCCACGGAACATATCGTCATAATAAGGAACCAAACCATATTTCAGATTATTACTAGTTACCCCGTTAGTGATGACATCAGTAAACAGCGTCTTAGCTTCTCCAAACTTATTTTGATATAAGTAAACTTTAGCCAAATACGCTTTTGCAGCCCAAGAGTTAACTCGACCAACTTGAGGTTGAGTTGCAGCAAGATTATCAACAGCAAACTTCAAGTCTGCTTCGATTAACGGCCATAAATCAGCTGTATTACTTACATCTTCCAAACCACTTCCGTAATCCAAAGTTTCGTCAACATAAGGAGTATTTCCGTAATCACGCTTCAATTCAAAGTAAAAATGCGCTCTTAGAAATCTAGCCTGAGCAGAAAGCCGCTTTACGTCATTTGGTAAAACATCAGGTCCTGGCGTACCTAAAAGTCTAAGCACGTTGTTTGCTCGTGCTATCCCTTCGTAAGCCACATTCCACTTGGATCCTACGTCTCCAGATGCAGAATTGATCTCAAATCTCTGAATAGGGTTGATTGTAGTGAAATCTCCAGGGTCAGTACCCTTATTAGCTTCACCACCTCTAATGCTACCCCATACCCAATTGGAAGGAGACCCTAATCTGTTTCCACGACCGTTAACCTGAGAATAGACAGCAATCAAAGAAGCATCTATCCCCGCTAGCGTAGTCAACTGTCCTTCTGCCAACAAACCTGTCGGCGCGACATCCAGAAAATCATCGCTACAACTCACTGCTACCATCATCATCCCTGATGCCAATAGCGCTCCGATTTTTAATTTAAAATTTTTCATTTTTATCATCTATTATAATTTCTATAACTCGATTTCTTTATAAGTGTTTAAGCTTAGAAGCTGAGGTTCAGACCTAAAGTATAACCTCTGGTAACTGGATAGTTACCTACGTCAATACCAAAGCTCAAGTCAGCATCACCACCTA
>CAWUWQ010000246.1:0-8325 GCA_963926065.1 uncultured Algoriphagus sp. | reverse complement strand
ATGATAGGGAAGATACGCTCTACTCCGATTCCGTTAGAAATCTTACGAACAGTGAACGTCTCACCGTTAGAGTTAGGGTTTCTTCGTTGGATCACAGTTCCTTGGAACTGCTGGATACGCTCCTTGTTACCTTCTTTGATTCGTACGTGTACGTTGATGGTATCGCCGGCTTTGAAAGTAGGGAATTTAGCTCTTGCTTCGCTGTATTCCGCTTCTACTATTTTTATTAGATCGCTCATAGCTTTATGTTTTTATGCTTTCGCTTTTGCCAACGCGTGGCTTGTTTAAGTATTCTTGTTTGACTTTAAATCGCTTTTCCCACTTCCTTATTTGCTGAGCAGATCAGGTCTTCTTTCTTGGGTCCGGCGAACCGATGCTTCAAATCTCCAATCATTTATCTTGGCTTCATGTCCTGAAAGCAATACCTCTGGCACTTTCATTCCCTCATAATCTGCGGGACGCGTGTACACAGGCGGTGCCAAAAGGCCATCCTGGAAGGAATCTGTCAATGCTGACGTCTCATCATTTAATACGCCCGGGATCAATCGGATAATTGCATCTGCTACTACCGCAGCGGCAAGTTCTCCTCCCGAAAGCACAAAGTCACCAATACTGATTTCTTTGGTAATGAATCGCTCCCGTACCCGTTCATCTACACCCTTGTAATGACCACAAAGGATCAAAAGGTTTTGATTAAGGGAAAGTGCATTGGCCATGGGTTGGTCGAAAGTCTTTCCGTCGGGCGTCATATAGATGATTTCATCATACGTTCGCGTTTTCTTCAAGGCTTCTATACACCGAGCGATAGGCTCGATTTGCATGACCATTCCGGCTCCTCCACCAAAAGCATAATCATCGACTTGCTTTTGTTTGCCCGTTGCATAATCGCGGAGGTTGTGAACTTTGACGCTGGCTAGTCCTTTATCTTCTGCTCTTTTCAGAATAGAATGTGAAAAAGGCCCTGTCAGCAAGTCCGGCACTACCGTGATGATATCAATGTGCATGGATTAATCTTCCAGATAAATTTCAAGTAAACCTTCGGGTAGCTGGCAGTAAACTTTTTTAGCTGCCTTATCCACTTTGGAAATAATGCCATCCTGAATCGGAATTAGCACTTCTTTGCCTTGGTGAGTCACTCCGAGGAGATTCTGAGTATCCAAATCATAAATGATCTGAATGGGTCCGATCAATCCTTTGGTCTCGTCAAAGACCTCAAAACCGATCAATTCGTGGAAATAATATTGTCCTTCTTCTAGCGGTGCAAGTTCCGAGACTGGAAGATATACTTCCAGGCCTACCAGTTCCTCAACAGCATCTATGGAGTCAAGCTCCTCAAATTTAGCTAAGGCCTTATTTCCAGGCTGGAGTACGAAGTGCTCCAAGAAATAGGGGACTAGTCGGGACTTTTGTGCTAGAAATACGTGCTTGAGATCTTCATAATCCTCAGGATAATCGACATCTAGCACAATAGTTAATTCTCCACGAAGTCCATGAACTTTAGACACGTAGCCTATTTGAAAGCATTGATCCTTGTTCATGGGGATTGTGTTTTATTATGCTTTTGCTTCCTCTTCGCCTTCAGCAGATGCTTCAGGAGTAGTCTCTTCAGCAGCAGGAGTCTCTTCAGCTTTAGCCTCAGCTACAGGAGCAGCTTCTTCTGTAGCAGGAGTTTCCGCTTCAACAGCAGGAGCTTCTTCAACAACAGGAGTTTCGGCTACTACAGTTTCAACAGCAGGAACCTCTTCAACAGCAGGAGTTTCAGCAACTACAGCCTCAACAGCAGGAGTCTCTTCTACAACAGCAGGAGTCTCTTCAACTACCGCTTCCACTTCAGGAGTTTCTTCTACCACAGGAGCAGGATTATTTGCAGCTTCAGCAGCAGCTAGAAGTGCTTTTTGCTCATCCTCCTTCGCCTTGTATGCATCCATACGGGACTGATTCTTAGCTGATTCAGCATCAAATGCTTTCTGACGAACATCTGCTTTTGCCTTGTTAATAGTATCTGACTTACCAGCGATTTTCGTGTCTTTCTCGTTCAACCACGCTTCGAATTTAGCATCTGCTACTTCTTGTGTGATTGCACCTTTCAATACACCAATTTGAAGGTGTTTCTTCAGCATGATACCTCTGTAAGAAAGCATTGCTTTCACAGTATCTGTTGGCTGAGCTCCATTTAACAACCATTTAAGAGCGCGCTCATTGTTGATGTTAATAGAAGCTGGATTCGTGTTTGGGTTGTAAGACCCGATTTTTTCGATGAAGCGTCCATCACGTGGAGCTCTTGCATCAGCTACAACCACGTCGTAGATAGCTAATTTTCTTCTACCTCTTCGTGCTAATCTGATTTTTACTGACATAAATTTATAATGTATTTAGTGAGTGGATGGAACCCGTCCATCCTAATTTTGGAGTGCAAATATAGTGTAATTCATTGTAAAGACATAAGTTGCCCTGAAATATTTGTCAGAAAGAAAGCTTTTATTTAATCTTGTTCACTTATTCAGAAATTCTGAGCTGATCCAGTCATTATTGCCGCCTAGTTCAATGCCCATCCGAATGGCTTCAGGCAGGCGGAGAGCGGAGATAGAGTAAGCATTTCCTAAACGTTAGTTGTACCTTTGGCTTTCAAAAAAAGGAGTATTGTTAAATGGCCCCATAGTTCAACGGATAGAATGAGCGTTTCCTAAACGCTAGATCCAAGTTCGATTCTTGGTGGGGCCACTTTATTGATATAAAGCGAGTTAGGGGGTGATGCTTTTTCCCCTTGGCTGAAACTTTTTACTGCATGATCAAGTGGGAATGTTTCAGGTTATTGGTTGGGATATTGTAATCAACCAAAAAGGCCAAATCATGGAGTGGAATACAGATCATCCTGGGTTAATTTTTTCAGAGATAGCAACTGAGCCATCATTTAAAGGTCTAGGCTGGGAAAATCTTTGGAAATAAAAATGTCCTTTTCAGCTATTTACAAACAACCTTTCAATGGGAAATTCCCTCGAATTTTGGCAATTGTTAGGTTCAATTTTCAATTAAGAAACCCCCTGAAGATCGATACTATTCCAATTCAAATAGTAGCCTTTGTGCTTGGGAATCCTTGGGTTTTGGTCTTTACCAGAAACACGTCCCCACTCAAGGGGAATTCTTTCAACTGTGCTTCGCTTAAGTTTTCCTGAGCTGTGGTAATAAGCAGCTGATCTAAATTTGGGCCGCCAAAACAACAGGAGGTGACATGAGGTACTGGAAGCTCAATTTTCTCCAGTAATTCGCCGGTATTTGGGTTCCAGCGAAATACTCCAGATCCACCATAATGTGCCACCCAAAGCATCCCTTCTTTATCGATACACATGCCATCTGGAGTACCTAGTTCTTCGGGAACTGTTACCGCTATGTTTCTGAATTCTATTTCACCAGACTCAAGCGAATAATCAAATGCTTTGATTTGCCTGGTTGGGCTATCTATGAAATAGAAGGTTTCATGGTCTTCTGTCCAAGCCATCCCATTAGAAATGGTAAGCTTGTCCAGTTTTTTTTCCACCCGATTAGGTTCGGAAATACAATAAAGTGATCCAGCTCCTTCGGTGAATTTAGTGCTTAAGGTTCCTATCCAGAGTCTCCCTTTTGGATCTACTTTTCCATCATTAAACCTATGAATTGGAAGCTCAGGTTCTACTTCCAAAAGCCAAGTTAATTCCTCGGTTTCCAAATCAAAATTGGCGAGTTTTCTATCCAATCCTAAGATTAATTTTCTTTCTTTCCCTTCTAAAACGACAGCTAGTCGATGAGGGAAGGTGTAGGTTTTTGTATTTCCGGATTCACTGTTATACTCGAATAGTTTTCCATTTTCAATATCTACCCAAAAGAAACTTTGCCGGTCGGAATGCCAGTAAGGTCCTTCTCCAAGAAAGCATTGGGACGCGAATAAATGTGTTGCTTGCATATTGTTTTTGAGTGGTAGAATAAGGTTATTTTTCAAGAAGGGGATTCCTACTGACGCCAGTATTGAGCTATTTTCTTCTTTAAGAATCCAACGCTCCTTGCCAATTGATCCATGCCATCCACTCCATCCTCAATACTGATCCAAGAGTCAAACCCTACTCGTTTCAGTTCGGTGAAAATCGCATCATAGTCATTCATCCCTTGCCCGATTTCTCCATGGCTCAATCGCTTGGCATATCCCAACGCTCCTCCTTCTTCTTTTCTCAAATCATCTATGGTCCCATATTTTAAAAATCGATCGCTGGCATGCATGGTCAACACTCTTTCGGAAACATCATACAATAAATCCAGAGGATCTTCGCCTGCTAAAAATGCATTGCTGGGGTCGTAATTCACTCCGAAATTTGGATGATGAATGCTATTGACAAGTTTGGTGAAAACGGCTCTCTTTTGAGCAAACTCAGGGTATTCCCAAAAATCATCCTTGTAGTGATTTTCAATGATCAATGTGATTCCTAGAGATTTTGCGTAGGGGAGACAAGCTTCAATACAGTCCTTTGCCAGTTTAATACCTTCATCAATTGATAGTTCAGGGCGGAATTGACCTGATAATACCCGGCAATATTTTCCGCCTAACTCATCCGTCATTTCAATCCAGCGCTTTTGCTTTTGGATTTCTTTTTCTCTAAAAGCTTTATCGCGATGAGTGAAATCAGGAGAGCAACACATCATGGGTATCACCATTCCTTTGTCGGCTACCATTCTTCTGAAAACAGGCCAGTTTTTTTGATCTTCCATTTCAAGGAATCCCGCATACCACTCCAATCCGTCAATTTCCAGAGGGGCGGCCAAGTTGATCCACTCGGAGATTTTCATTGTTCCGTCCTTGCAGAGTGCGTGCATAAATGCTTTTGGGAAAGCGGCTAATTTTGGCATAGTGTGTTATTTGATGGTGCTAGTGTCTTTTGGGGCATTTCGGCCAATCATTGGATGTTGTTCAAGATCTACGACCTGTCCGCTGATCGGTCCTGATTCATCCGAAAGCCAATAAATGGAAGCTGCGGCAATTTCTTCAGGCCATAAAATTCTACCGGAAGGAGCATACATTACGGGGATATTTTCATACCAAGTATCCGAAAGTCCATGTTGCTTCTTGCGCTCTTGCTCTCTTTCGGTCAAGACCCAGCCTGGATTTATTTGGTTGACTCTTACGCCATGCTCTCTCATAAGCACATCACCGAGATTTCTACTCATAGTCATTAAAGCACCTTTTGAAATACTGTAGGCCAAAAGATTTGGCTCCCCGCTCCAGGCGTTGACTGAACCAATATTCAGGACACAGCCCCTGTTGCTGCTCAATTCTGGTAATGCTGATTTAATCAAAAGGAACGGAGAAATGGTATTGATATCTAGAACCTTTAATAGAAAAGTACGGTCTGTAGATGAAATATTTGAGGCGGTTACCCAGGCCGCATTGTTGACGATCGCATCTAGCTTGCCCCAAGTTTTAAGAGCCAAATCAACTAATCGATCGCTGCAGCCTTCATTTGAAATGTCTTCATGATGAAAAACAGCATGCTCAGATCCGATTTCTTGAAGGACTTCCATACCCAAATCTTCTTCCAGCCCATGAAGTATAATTTTGGCTCCCTCAGCTACGCAGCGTTTTGCGATTGCTTTTCCGATGCCTGTTGTACTTCCTGTTACGATGATGACTTTGTCTTTGAGTCGCATTTCAAACAGGCTTCAAAACGGCTTTTACAATTAGGCCTTTATGCATTTTTTCAAAAGCGGCCTTCCATTCTGTAATGGGCCAAACGCCACCTATAATTGGTTTTACATCCAAAGCACCACTTGCAAGCAGAGAAATCACTCTTTCCCATATCGGCCAATTATGACTGAAGCTTCCCTGAAGTCGAACATTCTTTTGGATAATCGGGTCCAAAGAAAAATTGCAGGGCTTAGGTCCCCAACCAACCTTGGTGATTTGTCCATTTGGGCGAACCAACTGCATTGCGATTTGTAAAGTCTCACTGACACCAGCTGCATCTATGATCAGATCAGCTCCTAGTCCATCTCTTCTCTTTGCCCACTTTTCGGCATTTCCGATGATTGCTTCGCAGCCATATTTCTTTGCTATTTCTAATCGTCCTCTATCTGCCTCCAGGCCTACAACTGCCACTTCTGCTCCGCAAAGTTTGGCAACCGCAGCACAAAGAATTCCGATAGTTCCTGTACCAATGACGATCACACGATCGCCAGGTTTGATCGAAGAGTTTCCAACCACCGCATTGTAAGCAACACAACAAGGTTCGGTAAGGCAGGCTTCTTCAAAAGAAAGATTTTCGGGGACCATGTGGAGGCATCGAGCGGGAACTCTCACAAATCGGGTCATTGCTCCATTGACTCCGTAGCCAAATCCTTTCCGTGTTGGATCGAGATTATAGAGCCCAACTTTGCTCATGGGATTTTGACTATCTATTACAGCTGCAGTTTCGCTGACTACTCGATCTCCGATTTTCCATCCTGCCACTTTGGAACCAAGAGAAACAATTTTTCCTCCAAACTCATGGCCTAAAACTACGGGGTAATTTACAGGCCAGCTGTGGTCTGATGTCCATTGATGGAGGTCGCTTCCGCAAACTCCTACATTTTCAACTTCCAGAAGAATATCCTCCTCACCGATTTCCGGGATTGGGATCTCTCTGATTTCAACAGAATGTTTTTCTTCAGCGTAGTTGACTACCGCTGCGGATTTAGTACTGGACATGGCTTAGGATTTTTTGGGTAAAAGAGTTTCTTGACTGTGGATGGCTTCACAAATCATCCGAAGTGATGCTTCAAGATCACCACCGGCAGTTTTGAATGAATCTGCATCAATTGTTAAAGGAGCCCCTAGAACTACCAGAGGAGCGCCATATTGAGGACATTTTATTGCTTGCTCTAAGGATAGGCCGCCGACTGCTTGAACAGGGATGTTTACCGCAGCTACGATTTCTCGAAGTTGATCCAGGGGACTTGGCATTCTTTTTCCTGAAGCTGCAATTCCTCTTCGTTCATCGTAACCAATATGATGGATAACATAATCACAGCCTAGGTCTTCTAAAAATTTGGCTCCTGCTACCATATCTGGGCAACCTAAATTGTCACCCATGACTTTTATCCCGTAATCTTTTCCTGCCTGAACCACGCATTTGATGGTCTCTGCGTGTGCCCTTGCCATCACCACTACATGTGTAGCTCCAGCTTTGGCCATCATTTCTGCTTCTAGATATCCTCCATCCATCGTTTTTAAATCGGCAACCAGTGGGATTCCTGGAAATGCTTCTCTGAGTTTTCGAACTCCATGGAGCCCTTCGGCCAAAATCAAAGGAGTTCCGGCTTCCAGCCAATCTACACCAGCTCTTATTGCCAAAGCAGCTGTTTCAAGTGCTTCGTCGATGTTTGTAAGATCTAATGAGATCTGTACTATAGGTTTCATAGGTTTTGGGGTTAATTAAAAAAAGTGAATTCCTAATATAACCCTTTTTTGAAAGTCAACTTATTGCCACATACCTGAATGAATAAGGTCTGTGAAGAATTTTCCATTTATCACGAAATAAAAAAACCTCAGCCATTTTTCTGACTGAGGTTTTGATTTAGGTTGAATCCTTTATCGCTTCGAACTAAATTTATTTTAGAAACATAAGAAAATCACCTATTTTTTGAATTTAAGTCCAAGCTCTTTCTAAAAAGCTTAACCAATTCCCATACATTACTTTTTGAATATCCTGCTCGCTGTAGCCACGATTGGCTAGAATTGTAGGGATTTTTTGAAAATCACTAATCGTCTCCAAATCATGCGGGGATTGCTCTTTGCCAAAAGCGCCATCCAGATCTGAGCCGATTCCAATATGATTGGCATTGCCTGCGATCTGGCAGATGTGATCCATGTGGTCAATGACTGTTTCCAGACTTACTTTTCTTTCCAAAGGAGTAGACTTTCCCCGCTCCCAATTCTGACTCAGCATCCAAGCATCCATAGCCGATCCTATCACAGCTCCTCGGTCAATCAATGCTTTGATCATGTCGTCCGAAAACTGTCGATTGTGATTCACCAATGCCCGACAGTTGTTATGACTCGCCCAAACGGGGCCATTATAAATCTCCAAAGCATCCCAAAAAGCCAAATCGCATAGATGCGTAGTATCGAGGATGATGCCGAGCTCATCCATTTTTCGGATTAGCGCCTTCCCCTCGGGACTCAAAGGAGCTGAAGAATCTGTTCCAAAAGCATAGCGTCCTGGGCCATAATGTGCCGGACCCAAAGCTCGAAGACCGCTTTCGTAGGCTTTTTCCAAATAGTCCAGATTCACGATCGAATCAGCTCCTTCCAGTGAAAGAATAAAA
>CAWUWQ010000245.1:0-3595 GCA_963926065.1 uncultured Algoriphagus sp. | reverse complement strand
AAAATTATTTAGTAGTGATGACATTTGCTAATTTAAACCTACAAGTAGATCCTACTGATCGACTTGCGCAAGCCAGTCGATTACTTGATAAAGGAAAAGTTGAAAAAGCGATCCCCATTCTCACTCGATTAATTGAAGACTATCCTTTTGGTAAGGATTACTATGAGACAAGAGCAAAAGCATTTGCTCAAATTAGAAATAATGTTGAATTTGAAAAAGATATGCAACAGCTAATTAATTTAGAAAAAACGGTCTTGATAAACTTAACAACATTCATTTATAGCACTAGATCGAAGGTTCCAATTTCGTTTTAACAACAAAACCATGAAACTATCAACTCTAATTTTACTTGCTTTTGTATTTACTCTTTTTCAAGCATGTAAGCCCATGCTAAAGGAAACTGATACGGGAGAAAATTTAATTGAGGAAATCGATGTCTATAAAGATTTGTCTCATAATTCTATGAATGCGCTCGATTGGAATGGAACGTACAAGGGCACTTTACCTTGTGCAGACTGTGAAGGGATTGAAACAATCTTGACCCTGAATTCCGATCAAACCTATGTCCTGATCACCAATTATTTGGGTAGAAATGATGCCTTGGAAGAAGAAAAGAAAGGGGAGTTTACCTGGAATAAGGCGGGATCCATTATTACGCTTTCCAATATCACATCAGGACCAAACCAATATAAGGTAGGTGAAAACCGTATCTGGCATCTCGACATCAATGGAGAAGTGATTATCGGAGATTTAGCAGATCATTATGTTTTGACAAAATCGCTATAATTATTTAAACCGAACGATTTTTCCATGCGCCTTGGAAGTCATTTCCTTAGGGATCACTTCAGTAATTTGATTGAAAAGTAGTTCAACTAATTTTTGCTTCAAAAAGCTTCGATTCAATATTATACTCACTTCTCGAATCGGGGCTATGCCTTTGAAAGGTCTCAATCGGCCTCTTTCCTCTTTTGATAGCTCCAAAGTCGCCAATTCTGGCAGTAAAGTCACCCCTTGATAGCGATTTACCATATTTTTCAAACCTTCCAAAGATCCGCTTTCGTAGTGAAAATTCGTTGGACCGCTCATCGTCTGATCGCATAGGTTGAGTACCTGATCTCGGAAGCAATGCCCTTGCTGTAAAACCCAAAAATCTTCCTTTTTCACTTTTGTCGGATCAAAAAACTCTTCCCTCAACAAGGGATGATCTTGGGATAGGTAGGCATAAAATTTTTCGTAAAACATAGGCTTCTCCAAAATTCCAGTTTCGTCCAACGGAGTGACCACGATCCCCAAATCCAACTCATCATTTTTAAGCTTTTTGACCACTTCTTCTGTGACCATTTCCTGAACCACGAGGTTTACTTTAGGATATTTTTCGACAAAATTTCGAATAAATAGGTGAAGTAAATAGGGTGCAAGCGTCGGAATAATACCAAGTTTGACCACACCTGAAATATCTCCTTTCAGATGGGCGACAAGCTCGAAAATACCTTTGCTTTCAGACAAAACTCGTTTTGCTTGTGCTATGATTTGAACTCCAATCTCGGTTGGAATAACAGGCATTTTACTTCGATCAAAAAGAATCACGCCCAGATCACGCTCCAGTTTACCCAATTGAGCACTTAGCGTGGGTTGCGTGACAAAACAGCTTTCTGCAGCATTTCCAAAATGCCTGTGTTTATCCACAGCGATAAGGTATTCGAGTTGTTGGATCGTCATAGGAATCTAAAGTATCAAAAATCGAAAAGAGTTTCCAAATAGGCTTTTTCCATTCGTCAAATTCTACAAACTTAATTTCACTAAAGCCAAGAAAAGCTGTAATTTATTCCCACTCAATTCATTAAACCTAAAATCATGAGCAAGCCCTCTTTTTCAAGAAGAAAATTCCTCGCCACTTCCCTGCTTACTACGGCCGGACTTGGCGCACTGCCTCAGCTCTCCTTCGGAGCTAGTATAAACACATTAAAATTTAGAGATACCTCAAAGGTTCGTTTAGGATTCATAGGGGTCGGTCGGCAAGCTATGGGCTTATTGGGAAATTTTATGAAAAACCCCAATGTGGAAGTTATGGCCGCCGCAGATGTTTATAAAATCAAACTAGATCGCTTTAAAATCCGAACAGAAAAACTCTATGCTGATCGAGGGGGCAAAGCGGGAGAAATCGGCCTTTATGCCGATTACAAAGAGCTCCTTAAAAGAAGCGATATAGACGCAGTAGTAATCGCTTCTCCAGATCATTGGCATGCCTTGATGGCCATCCATGCTTGTAAGGCAGGAAAGGATATTTACTTAGAAAAGCCGCTGACATTCACCATCAAAGAGGGCCAAGAATTAGTGAAAGCCGTTCGATCCAATGGAATTGTCTTAGGGGTAGGAAGTATGCAACGTGCCGGTGCGAACTTCCAACACGCAGTTCGAATGGTTCAAAAAGGCTATTTAGGGAAGATTTCAACCGTCTATGCAAACGTGGGCACACCTCCATTTCCAAAAGCAATTGATTTTGAGGCACAGGCTGTCCCTGCAGGATTGGATTGGAAAACATGGAACGGACCAATTCCGGCAGTTCCCTATTTCCCAGATCTCAATCCTCCGATTAGCCTTAATCCTGAGGAGAATGAGAAAGCTTGGGGAGCTTGGCGTTGGTACAAGAAAACCGGTGGAGGATTGATGACTGACTGGGGAGCTCACATGTTTGATATTGCCCAGTGGGGAATCGGAATGGATCGTAATGGTCCGGTAGAAGTAATTGTGGATAAAGGGGAAGAGCCGATGAAATACCGCTATGCAAATGGAATCGAGATGATCGTCTCACCCTTTGATGGTTCAACGAGACAAGGAGTAAAATTTATAGGAGAAAAGGGATGGATTACTGTTTCCCGTGGCAACTACGATACTTCAGTAAAGGAGGCAGAAATGAAATTCAGCCAAGAGCAACTCGGTTTTTCAGCTCACCATGTGGACTTCATAGATTCAGTCTTGATGAGAAAGGACCCGATTGTACCGGTAGAAGTTGGTCATAGTACTTGTACGGTTTGTACGATTGGAAATATTGCTCACGACCTTGGCCGTTCATTAAATTGGGATCCAATTGCCCAAGTTTTTATTGGAGATGAAGAAGCCAATTCTCGATTGCATTACAATTATGAAAATGGACTAGCTCTATAATTTCAATTAACTATTAGAATCCAAAGGCATCAAAATTGAATTTTGATGCCTTTTTTTAATCCTATTCCATTAAATTGTGTTAAATCTAAATATTCGTGATATGAATCCTTCGCAAAGCCTTTCGGTACATCTTTACACTAGTTCGAGAGTTCTAATTCAATTGATCCAAAGTAGGTTGAATGAGTTTGGATTGACTTATCCACAGTATTTGGTTTTGGAAGTGTTATGGAAAGAAGATGGTTTACGTGTTAATGAAATCGGTAAAAGACTTGAATTAGATTCTGGAACCTTGACTCCTCTTCTAAAAAAACTCGAAGCCATGAACTTCGTGAAAAGGCAACGAGGTGAAGCCGACGAGCGAACCGTCACCGCAGAATTAACCTATCCGGGCAAATCCCTTCAAAGTAAAGTAAGGGCTAGCTTGGCCAGC
>CAWUWQ010000244.1:0-4547 GCA_963926065.1 uncultured Algoriphagus sp. | reverse complement strand
TGAGCAAGACGACCTCTCCAAAGTTCTTATCTCCATTTTCACCCACTAATACATCTTTTGCAAAATGCACTCCGCCGCCATGAATCAGAATTTCTTTCCTGTCTTTTTTAATATCGACTACTGGAACAGCCATCGCGACCGCTATATCTGACTTATCACAACCACCCAATTTGGCTTGCATCAAATCATAAAAGACAAAATTACCGGGGCCCATCTCATCAATGTCTCCAAAGTCCTCCATCACGGCACATCCAGGAGTATCCCCAGTTCGGGTCACAAGATTTGGATATTCAGAGTTGTATTTATGTTTCAGCATCGAGAGCGCATTTCGAGTTTGCTCGTAGAGTGCTGGAATATCCGGCATGTAGTAAGAATGGCCGGCATGAATGTAGAAGCCTTTAAAAAATAGCTTATCAGAATGATTTGAAATTCTTAAAATCTCCTCAATCAACCCAAAGTCTGAAACTTCAACGCCTGTTCTCCCATATCCTGCATCGATTTCAATAAAAAATCCAACCTTATGCTCCAACTGGTCCACCAGCATTTGAGCTGTGGAAGCGTTGATTAGCTGGACTGAGATAGACTGATGAGTTGCAATTTTATTGAGTTTGGGGATTTCGAGCGGATTGAATGGGAAAGCAATATGGATATTTGACCAGCCTTGTCCGCTTAGGTATTCTGCCATTTTGATGGAAGAGGCGGTAACTTCTTTTATTCCATATTCTTTAGCCCAATTGCCGATTTGATGAGATTGTGCTGTTTTAAAATGAGGTATCAGCTTCATGTTGTGTCGAGCAGCTTTATCAGCCATTCGTTTCAGATTGGATCGACAGATCTTTTCATCAAGAAGAAGAGTTGGAGAGGTGATTTTATCTAGATAGGACATTTATTTTTAAAAAGGATGTAAGAATTTGGCAAAATGCAGATTTGTAAATCTGTATGTAAATATGATTCAAATTAGGAAGGGTGAGAGAGATTATCAAGGCAAAGGCATTTTTAAGAATAAATCTAAAAGATGAATGGCTTTTGTTAGTACCGTAACAGAGAGATTTTTTGGATGTCAATTTTTCGATGTTGTATTACCCTTGGTTTATCTTGACAAACAAATTGATAAAAGATTTAAACCTCTGAGGGGATAACTTTCTACGGCTTTCTATTTGATACTTTGCAACCGTTTTTATTTTGTTAATTTTGTCAACCAGAAAAAGGGCGTATTTACGCCTCAATAGCTACTTAATTGCGCATCAAACCTTTATGGAAGCAAAGAAAATCAGGAGTACTTTTATAGAGTTTTTCCAATCAAAGCAACACCAATACGTTCCATCCTCACCGATTGTAGTCAAAAACGACCCTACCTTGATGTTTACCAATGCGGGTATGAATCAGTTCAAAGATGCATTTCTAGGAAATGAGATAGCTAAGTTTCCAAGAGTCGCAAATAGCCAAAAATGCCTTCGGGTAAGTGGGAAGCACAATGACCTAGAAGAGGTTGGTGTTGACACATACCACCATACTATGTTTGAGATGTTGGGTAATTGGTCTTTTGGTGATTATTTCAAAAAGGAGGCCATTACTTGGGCTTGGGAGCTTTTGACAGAGGTCTATGGACTTTCAAAAGATAGGCTTTATGTTTCTGTATTTCAGGGTGATAAAGGTGATAATCTAGAAATGGATCGAGAAGCTTTCGAGCTTTGGAATGCTATTGTACCGGAAGATCGGATCATCATGGGTTCGAAGAAAGATAACTTCTGGGAAATGGGAGATACAGGTCCTTGTGGTCCTTGCTCTGAGATTCATATTGACCTGAGGTCGGATACTGAGCGCGCAGCGATTTCTGGGAAAGACTTGGTCAATAATGATCATCCACAAGTTATCGAGATCTGGAACCTTGTATTTATGCAATTCAACAGAATCTCCGATGGTAGCTTGAAACCACTTCCTGCAACTCATGTGGATACAGGAATGGGGTTTGAGCGATTGGTCCGTGCAATTCAGCATAAATCTTCGAATTACGATACTGATCTTTTTACTCCTTTTATCAGTGAACTCGAAAAGAAATCGGGTAAATCCTATGGTAAAAATGAGCAAACAGATATCGCATTCAGGGTGATAGTTGATCATATCCGTGCCATCAGTTTTACTATTGCTGATGGTCAAATCCCGTCGAATAATAGAGCTGGCTATGTCATTCGTAGGATTTTGAGACGTGCAGTTCGCTACGGATATACCTTTTTGGGCTTTAATGAGCCTTTTTTATATGAATTGACTCCCATGATTGCAGCTAATTTCGGGGATGTTTTCCCAGAAGTTCGTGCACAACAAGAATTCATTGCAAAAGTGATTTTTGAGGAAGAAACCTCTTTTCTTCGAACTTTAGCCAATGGCCTCAAAATCCTTGATCAAATCAAGATAGAACTCACCTCTAAAAATGAGACAATAATTTCTGGTAAGACAGCCTTTGAACTCTACGATACTTTTGGCTTCCCACTAGATTTAACATCACTAATCGCTAGAGAAAATGGATTCTCTATAGATGAGAAAGGATTTACTTCCGAAATGGAGACACAGAAAAACCGCTCCCGTGCGGCTTCTGAATCAGAAACTGGAGACTGGGTGATGGTTCATGAAGATGAGGGAGTAGAATTTATCGGGTACGATTTCTTAAAATCGGATTCTCAAATCATTAAATACCGAGTGGTTTCAGATAAAAAGGGCGATCGCTATCAGGTAGTTTTAGATAAAACGCCATTTTATGCAGAGAGTGGTGGACAAGTAGGAGACACCGGTTGGTTGATCTCTGAAGCGGAGAAAATCCGGGTGGTGGATACTAAAAAGGAAAACGATTTGATCGTTCATTTTGTAGAAAAGCTTCCTCAGCATCCTGAAAAGCAGTTTTCTGCGGATGTTGATCAGAATAAGCGAACGTTGACGATGAATAATCATACGGCAACGCATTTGCTTCAATCAGCATTGAAATCGATACTTGGAGATCATATTCAACAGCGTGGTTCATTGGTAAATGAGCAATTGCTTCGTTTTGATTTTTCTCACTTCGCAAAAATGAGTGATGAAGAAATCGAAAAGGTTGAAAATCTGGTAAATGCGAAAATTCGTGAGAATATTCTTCTAATAGAGCGAAGAAATGTTCCTATCGAAGAAGCAAAAGCTAATGGTGCAACTGCACTTTTTGGTGAAAAATATGGAGAATTTGTACGAGTGATCACTTTTGATCCTACCTACTCAGTGGAGCTATGCGGGGGAACCCATGTGCCTTCTACCAGTCAGATTGGTTTAGTGAAGATAATATCAGAGGGATCCATCTCAGCAGGAGTTCGTCGAATTGAAGCGATTACTTCTACAGCAGCAGAATCTTATTTGCGTGAGCAGGAAAATTTACTAAAAGGGATTCAAGAGCTTCTTAAAAATCCAAAAGATGTAAAGAAGGCGATTG
This sequence comes from uncultured Algoriphagus sp., assembly GCA_963926065.1. Classification (GTDB taxonomy): domain Bacteria; phylum Bacteroidota; class Bacteroidia; order Cytophagales; family Cyclobacteriaceae; genus Algoriphagus. The sequence continues at coordinate 1,096 of CAWUWQ010000244.1, read as the reverse complement.
AAACTTTAATTGAAGAGCGGAATAATTTAAAAAAAGAAATTGAAGTTCTTTATTTGGAAAAATCCTCGAGAATCAAATCTGAACTTTTGAATCAATTCGAATCAGGCGATGGAATTAATACGCTAATTGCTAGAGTCGAATTGCCAAATGCGGATTCTCTTAAAAAACTTGCTTACGAGTTGAAAAATGAGGTAGTAAATGCTTTTGTGATTTTAGCGGCATCGATTGATGGTAACCCACAAATCGCGGTAATCCTTGATGAGTCATTGATTCAATCAAAAAATCTAAATGCTGGATTAATCGTAAGAGAACTTGCCAAAGAAATACAAGGTGGTGGAGGAGGGCAGCCTTTCTTTGCCACAGCAGGAGGAAAGGACTTGAATGGTTTGGACAAAGTCATATTGAAAGCCCGAGAAATGTACCTTTGAGATATCCAGAAACAATACTTGAATGTTAAGCGAAGAGTTAAATAATAAATATCAGTTGATTATTGGTCTTGAAGTGCATGCGCAGCTTCAGACGGAGAGTAAAATATTTGCTTCTGATTCGACAGTCTATGGTAATTTGCCAAATACACAGATTTCTGCAATTACACTTGGTCACCCAGGAACACTTCCTAAAGTGAATAAAAAAGCAATTGAATTTGCTATTAGAATGGGTATTGCCTGTGATTGTGAGATTTCAAGGAACACCAGTTTTGACCGTAAAAATTATTTCTATCCGGATCTTCCAAAGGGATATCAAATCACCCAAGATAAAGCGCCGATTTGTGTAGGAGGATTGGTTCCAATCGTATTACCAGATGGGAGAACCAGAACTGTTAAACTAAACCGAATTCATCTAGAGGAAGATGCGGGGAAATCAATTCACTTAGCTGGGGAGACCGACACTTTGGTAGACTTTAATCGTGCGGGCACTCCATTGATTGAGATCGTAACTGAGCCTGATATGCAAAGCCCGGAAGAGGCGTATGCATTTTTGGCAGAAATCAAAAAACTTGTCAAATATTTGGAAATATGCGACGGAAATATGGAAGAGGGTTCCCTTCGCTGCGACGCCAACGTGTCTGTAATGCTCAAGGGAGCAACGGAATTAG
>CAWUWQ010000243.1:0-6677 GCA_963926065.1 uncultured Algoriphagus sp. | reverse complement strand
GCCATTTCTAGATCGACCTTTACCAAATTGATTCCAGAAAATTCTACAGATCATGCCTCTTACTTTAGCTTCTATGATGTTACAGAGAAACTTGCTATTGTTTTAGGCACTTTTTCCTATGGAGTAATTGAGCAAGTAACTGGAAATATGCGGAATAGCGCACTTTCTCTTGGCATTTTCTTTCTTGTGGGATTAGGGTTTTTATTGCTTGTGAGAATCCCAAAAAGAGATTTAGAACCTGCATTAGCCATTTGATGCAAAAAATATATTTAGGAAATCAAGTAAAACATTTAGACCAAATATTCTTAGGAAAGTCTGGTATGACTAGTCATGAATTAATGGAGAAAGCTGCAGTTGAATTTGTGACCTGGTTTTTGAATGAAAATTTCCCTAAGGCTATTCAAATTCTTATTGTAGTAGGTCCAGGAAACAATGGTGGGGATGGTCTTGCAATTTCAAGGCTTTTGGCGGAAAATAATTATTCTATCAAGGTGGTTGAAATGTTTGATTCCAACCAGAAGTTGAGCCCTGATGTAAGTTGTAATAAAGAATTGTTGCCGCTAAGTATTCCTTGCGTTATCTGGGATCAATTTGATGTTAATTCTGCAGATATTCTGATTGATTGCTTTTTAGGAGTTGGATTGGAAGGTCCTCTTCGATATGGAGCAGTAGCAAAGATTAATTGGATCAACCAATTTAAAGGTAAGATTATCAGTGTTGACTTGCCTTCCGGAATTCCGGCAGATGAAGGTGAGTTTATAGCGGCAGTTCATTCGGATGTGACTGTTTCTTTTCAATTCCCGAAATTATCTCTCTTTGCACCCGAGTATGCGCAGTTCAGTGGTGATCTTGTGGTCTTGCCGATAGGAATTGCAGTGGCGGATTCGGAGCAATTACTTACTAATAGATATTACCTGCAAGCTCAAGACATAAAACCCTTACATCGTAAATATAATCGCTTTAGTTTTAAAGGAGATTTTGGAAAAGTACTGCTTGTTGGTGGGAGCTATGGTAAAATGGGAGCAGTCCAACTATCCTGCAAAAGTGCATTGCGGACAGGCTCTGGCCTGGTGACTTGCCTTGTAGATGAAATAGGGGTTCCTACTATCCAAACTGCTATTCCAGAGGTGATGTGTACTCCATTAGAGAAGGTAGATTTATCAAGTTTTGATTCCATTGGAATTGGCCCAGGCTGGGGGATTACCAACAGGAAGGAGCTATTTATCTATATTTTGGAGAATTACAGGAAGCCAATCATAATTGACGCTGATGCTATTAATCTCTTGGCGGAGAATCCTGAATTGATTCGGTTAATTCCCAAAAACTCAATTTTAACTCCTCATATAGGTGAATTTCAAAGACTGGTAGGGCCGTCTAAAGATTATTTTGATCGAATTGAAAAGGCAAAAAACTTTGCAAAAGAAAATGAATTACTAATCGTCCTAAAAGGTGCTAATTCACTGATCGCGCTACCTGATGGTCGTCAGATTTTCAATTCCTCAGGAACGCGATATATGGGTACAGGGGGATCGGGGGATGTTCTGACTGGAATGATTACAGCCTACTTAGGAATGGGTTATTCTCCAGAGAATTCTGCGCTTTGTGGGGTCTTTCATCATGGACTAGCTGGAGAATTAGTTGGGAAATCAAAAAGAAGAGGGTTGATTGCTTCCGATATCATCGAAGCCATACCAACCACATACCTTGAGCTAGGTATTTCTTAAATGTTCACTCCTTGCCAAACTTTTATTTTTCTCTTGGGGTTCTCTGACTAGTAATTTTTCATATGCAAAAAGAAAAACTTATTCTTTGGACGCTAGCGGCCATTAATTTCATTCACATCGTTGATTTCATGATCTTGATGCCGCTTGGACCTCAGCTCATGCGAATTTTTGAGATCTCACCAAGAGAGTTTGGGCTTTTAGTTTCTTCATATACCTTTAGCGCAGGAATTTCCAGCTTTTTTGGCGCATTTTTTTTGGATCGATTTGATCGAAAGAAAATTCTACTTTGGGTGTATGTGGGTTTTGCGATAGCTACTTTAGGCTGTGCACTTTCTCCTAGTTACCCAATATTACTTGCTGCAAGAGTTCTCTCAGGAATATTTGGGGGCTTGACATCTGCCTTGATCTTGGCAATTATCGGAGATGTGGTTCCCGACAACCGAAGAGGAAGGGCAATGGGGTTAGTAATGGCTGCTTTTTCAGTTGCTTCAGTTTTGGGAGTTCCGATGGGCCTATTCTTAGCTAGTTTGTCTGATTGGCATACTCCATTCTATATTCTTACAGGACTATCGGTTCTGAGTCTGGGGATGATATTTCGTTATATCCCTAATATCACAGAGCATTTGAAGAATGATTTGGTTCGTCCCAATCCTATGGTGGTGATTCGAAGAGTAACAAGCAACTCCAATCAAATGCTAGCGATTACTTTGTCTGTCTTGATGATGTTTGGGCAGTTTATGATTATTCCATTTTTGAGTGCCTATATGGTAGCTAATGTCGGGTTTTCTGAGATGCAACTTACTTATATCTATATGGCCGGAGGCGCTTTTACTATCTTCACGTCCCCTTGGGTTGGTAAGCTTTCAGACAAATATGGTAAGCTTAGAATTTTCACCATTTTCATGGTTTTGAATGTGATCCCAATAGCCATCATCACAAATCTTGGAGTAACACCTATTCCTTTTGTTTTGATGGTATCAACCATGTTTTTTGTGACTTCCAATGGTCGATATGTTCCAGCTGCCGCGATCATAACCGGTACAGCAAGGCCCGAAAATCGAGGAAGCTTTCTAAGTTTTAACTCTGCCATTCAGCAAATAGCTACTGGATTTGCTTCGTTAATAGCAGGAATCATCATTGGAGAAAATGCGGCTGGGGAGTTGATCAACTATAATTTAGTAGGCTACATTGCAATAGTATTTAGTCTTCTTTGTGTTCCTATTGCTCGGAGAATTAAAATTGTCAGCTAATCAAAATCCCCGACTTCTCAGCCGGGGGTTTTATTTAGAATTCTGCATTTCCAGGTGTCCTCGGGAAGGCAATTACATCTCTAATATTCCCCATACCCGTGACGAACTGGACCATTCGCTCAAAGCCTAATCCAAAGCCAGCATGAGGCGTGGCTCCAAATCTTCTGGTATCGAGATACCACCACATTTCTTCTTGAGGAATGTTCATTTCCTCCATTCGATTAGTCAACACGTCTAATCGCTCTTCTCGCTGCGAACCTCCCACTATCTCACCAATGCCTGGGAATAAAATGTCCATCGCAGCTACTGTTTTACCATCATCATTTTGACGCATGTAGAAGGATTTGATTTCTTTAGGGTAATCTGTAAGAATTACCGGTTTTTTGAAATGTTTCTCCACTAAAAATCGCTCGTGCTCAGACTGTAGGTCAGCACCCCAGGAATCGATCAGATATTGGAATTTCTTTTTCTTATTAGGATTGGAATTCCGAAGAATGTCAATAGCCTCGGTATAGGTGATCCGGATAAAGTCATTTTCTGAGACAAATTTTAATTTGTCAATCAAACCCAACTCTGCTCGCTGATCGGCAGGCTTTGCACTTTCTTCTTCGGCTAACCTTCCTTCAAGAAATTGAAGGTCTTCTTGACAGTTTTCCAAGGCATAGTTGATGATATACTTCAAGAAGTCCTCTGCAAGGTCTGCATTGTCTTCCGCATCATAGAAAGCCATCTCAGGCTCAATCATCCAAAACTCAGCGAGGTGACGGGTGGTATTCGAGTTTTCTGCGCGGAAGGTAGGACCGAAGGTGTAGATTTCTGCCAATGCCATTGCTGCCAATTCGCCTTCTAATTGTCCAGAGACCGTCAGATTTGTTTCTCGTTCAAAGAAATCTTGTTTATAATCAATTTTGCCATCTGCTGTTTTTGGAGGATTATTCAAGTTTAGTGTAGTTACCTTGAATGTCTCACCAGCTCCTTCTGCATCAGAGGCTGTGATAATTGGCGTATGGATGTAAAAGAAGCCTTTATCATTGAAATACTTATTGACGGCGAAAGCTAAAGCATGCCTCACACGGAACACTGCACTAAAGGTGTTGGTGCGCATTCTCAAATGTGCGATCTCTCGAAGAAATTCAAGGGAGTGCTTCTTTGGTTGCAATGGGTATTTTTCGGGATCAGCTTCCCCAAGGATTTCAATAGTCGAAGCGATTAACTCAGAATTTTGGCCAGATCCCTGTGATGCAGTTACTATTCCGGAAGCCTTAATGCAGGCACCGGTAGAACATTTTTTCAAGACTTCTTCGCTGATTAACGATGGATCTGCCACCACTTGATAATTGGTGAGAATGGAACCATCGTTTAGTGCAATGAAGGATACATTTTTATTTCCTCTTTTGGTCCGAATCCAGCCCATGAGTGTTACTTCTGAGCCAATTGGAGGCTGTTCTAGGATGGTTTTGATTTTGACCCGCTTGTTAAATGCCATGTGGTAATTTATTTTTCGGAAGGTAAGATTTCCTGCTTAAAATATGTGGAGAGCAAAAAAACGATTAAATAAGCTTTTTATCAAAAAATTGCTCCTTTTTCCTAACTTTGATATGATAGCTTTTTCAAATGGAAAAGCTTTTTTTGGACCGTAATCAAGGTTTATTCTAATTCTGAATGCAAAAATTAAATCTTAGCCAGTCACTTTCTCAAAAGCTTTCTCCTCAGCAGATTCAGTTTATTAAACTGCTACAGGTACCTACTGCAGAGCTTGATACTAGAATCGAAGAAGAACTCGAAATCAATCCTGCTTTGGAAGAAGGGAAAACTGAAGATCAGGAGAGCTCAGATGATGAATATGAAGATAATTTTGAAGAAGATTTTTCTTCAGAAGAAAGTGATGTGAATATTGACGATTACCTCGATGATGACTACGGTGGATACAAAATGCAGGGAGATGGCAACTACTCTCCTGATGATGATGACCGTGAAATGCCCATTTCAAGTAATAGCTCCTTACACGAGCAGTTGATCTCTCAATTAAATTTTTTAAGAATCGACGAGGGTCAAAAAATAATTGGAAAACAGCTAATCGGAAGTATCGAAAATGATGGTTATATCCGAAGGGATTTGGAAGCGATCATTAACGATCTGGCTTTCAGCCAAAATATAGAAACGGATTACGATGAGCTGGAGGAAATTCTCCGAAAAATCCAAACTTTTGATCCGGCAGGAATTGCTGCGCGAAATCTCCAGGAATGTCTGATGATACAACTGGAGCGAAAAGAGCATCCCGATGATCCAGCTGTTCGACATGCATTGATGATCATCCAAGATTGCTTCGAGGAATTTACTAAAAAGCACTATTCAAAAATTCAGAAAAAATGTAACCTCTCAGAAGAAGAAATTAAATGTGCTGTTAATTTGATTACTAGGCTTAATCCTAAGCCGGGTGGTGTGGCAGAAGGCTTAGTAAGAACTCAATATATTATTCCTGACTTTATGCTTAGTCAAGTTGGAGGTAAATTTGAGATTAGCTTAAATTCAAAAAATGCTCCTGAACTTCGAATTTCCCGATCGTATTCAGAAATGTTTGATGCTTACGATAAGAGTGATAAGAAGGATAAAAAATTAAAAGAAACAGTCACTTTCGTAAAACAGAAGTTGGACGCAGCCAAGTGGTTTATCGATGCGATAAGGCAACGTCAAAATACGCTATTACGGACCATGGAGGCAATATTAAACTATCAAAAGGAGTTTTTCTTGGATGGGGATGAGACGAATCTTAGACCAATGATCCTGAAAGATATTGCGGAAAGAATCGACATGGACATTTCCACCGTTTCTCGAGTCGCAAATAGTAAGGCGATACAAACAGAGTTTGGGGTATTCCCACTTAAATACTTTTTCTCTGAGGGAATAGCAACGGATAGTGGGGAGGATGTAAGTAATCGTGAAGTTAAATCTGTATTGCAGCGAATGGTGAATGATGAAGATAAAAAACGCCCGCTTTCTGATGATAAATTGGTTAAGATGTTGAATAAGCTTGGGTATAATATTGCTCGAAGAACGGTCGCTAAATACCGTGAGCAACTTCAAGTTCCAGTGGCTCGTTTAAGAAAAGAATTGTAGTGAAGCGAATCCTTGCATTACTAGTTTCCATCATATTTCAGCCGTTGATTATTCCGGCTCTTGTGTTCGGGCTTATACTTTTTGTCTTACCGGAATCCACAAGTCTTCCACCTTCTTTCAAGCAAAACATCTATTACCTTATAGTGCTCTCAACTTTGGTGATTCCAATGATTACTATTTTTGGATTGCGATTGAGTGGCACTTTAAAAAGTCTTCATATGGATACCATTCAAGATCGGGCGATTCCATTTTCGATTACCAGTATCTATTACCTATTGACCTTATATTTCCTTTATGAAAAGACAGAAATAGACCCTATTCTATGGCAAGTCCTAATGGTGATTTCAATAGTAATAATAGGGCTTACAGGAATTACTTTTTTTTGGAAAATGTCTGCACACATGACTGGCATGGGAGGCCTTCTTGCGATTGTAATAGTCTTAGGGATGAAATTCCCAACGTTTAAAGCTTTATATCCACTATTACTCGCAATTTCACTTAATGGTATTGTGGCCTCAGCAAGACTCTATTTAGAAGCTCACAAGCCGATTGAAATATATGCTGGTTTGATTTTCGGGTTCTTAAT
>CAWUWQ010000242.1:0-9282 GCA_963926065.1 uncultured Algoriphagus sp. | reverse complement strand
TTGTAGAAGAATTAGAATTAATCATCGGATGAGCTTCGAAGGGATGCATAACGCATATTTCCTAGGCATCGGTGGGATCGGCATGAGTGCATTGGCACGCTGGTTCAACCATGAGGGAATGACTGTATCCGGATATGATCGAACGTCATCTCCTTTGACAGATCAGCTCATCGCTGAGGGAATGACGGTGAATTTTGTGGATGAGTTGGATGTAATTCCTGAGTCCATAAAATCAAATCCTACTCAATCAATGATCATCTGGACACCGGCAATACCTGCAGATAGCGCTCAATTGAATTATTTCCGAGATCAAGGCTTTCAGTTGAAAAAGCGATCGGAGATTTTGGGTATGGTAACCAGTACTTTCTACACCATAGCTGTGGCAGGAACTCACGGCAAAACCACTACCTCTTCACTTCTTGCTCATTTGCTTAAGGCAGCTGGAAAGCCAGTCGCAGCATTCTTGGGAGGTATTACCCAAAACTACCAGAGCAATTTGATTCTGGGAGACAAGAACTCAAAAGAGCCAACACTAGTCGTAGTTGAAGCAGATGAATTTGACCGATCATTTTTGCGATTACATCCAAACGAAGCCATCGTCACGAGTGCTGATCCAGATCACTTGGATATTTATGGTGATGAATCTTCAATTCTTCAGGGCTTTTCAGAATTCCTCAAGCTGATTGATAAAAAAGGAAAACTCTATATCCAGCAGAATGCAGCATTAAAGCTGGAGGATGTAGGAATGCCAAAAGTGAAGACAAAAACTTACGGGCTTGGATCTGCTACTATTTCCGCTCAGAATATTCAGGCGAAGAGAGGATCATTCATTTTTGACTACGTGACTGAAAAGCAGACGATCCGTCAACTGGAGATTTTTGTTCCGGGTTTCCATAATGTGGAAAATGCAATTGGAGCCATTGCCGTTGCCCTAGATCATCAGCTGACAGAGGATCAGATTCGAAAGGGTTTGGCATCTTTTAAAGGGGTGAAGCGAAGATTTGAGATTCACCTGAATACAGAGCATATGGTCTTTATCGATGATTATGCACATCATCCGGAAGAGATCAGGGCTAGCTTGAGCTCTGTTCGGGCGATGTTCCCAATGAAAAAAATCACAGTGATTTTTCAGCCGCATCTGTTTACAAGGACGCGTGATTTTGCAGCCGGATTTTCTGAAAGCCTATCCTTGGCGGATGAGGTGATCTTATTGGATATCTACCCGGCCCGTGAATTACCGATCCCGGGTGTGGAATCAGCGATGTTGTTGAATGACATCTCTGCAACCAAGAAATCCTTGGTTAAAAAAGAGGAGCTTTTCAATTATTTGGAAACTACCAACCTCGAAGTATTGGTCACATTGGGTGCTGGCGATATTGATAGACTGGTGCCGGCTTTGGCAGAATGGTCAAGGGAACGAGCTAAACGACTTGCACTATGAATAAGTCTAATTTAAAAAAGATCATCGCTTTTGTAGTCCTTAGTTTGACTGTTGTTGGCTTTATCGGATTTGTGGAGAAGCAAACCATTTATAAAACCTATCAGGGGGCGGAGATTTCTATCGAGGGATTGAGTGGTGTCTATTTCGTAGAGGAAGCTGAAATCACCCAGATTCTCAATCAGGCTTTCCCTGATTTGAAAGTTGGACTCCTGCTGGAAGAAGTCCCAATGAATGAAATCGAATCTCGAATCAGTGGACATCCTTTTGTCAAAACGGTGCAGGCTATGATCGGACAGAAAGGCATTCTGAATCTTAGAATTCAGCAGCATCAGCCGATCGCCAGAATTGCACAGCCTTATGGAGCAGATGGCTACATCACCAGCGAAGGTAAAGTGATTCCAACCTCCAATTCATACACGAGTAGGGTCTTGATTATAGAGGGGAGTTTTGCTGAGCGATTAATGGATCAGGGGAATGTAATGAATGAGATGCCAGAATTGATGGGTCTAATTGAATTCATCACTAAGGATAAATTTTGGAATGCGCAGATCACGGAGTTAGTGCTGAATGCTGCTGATGATATTCAGCTATATCAACAAGTAGGCGACCAGCTGATTGAGTTTGGAGATGCGCAAAACATTGAGGATAAGTTTGACCGAATTTTGGTCTTCTACAAAGAAATTTTACCCAAGAAAGGCTGGAATACCTATGCTCGGGTCAGTGTAAAATATAAGGATCAAATCGTCTGTGAATAAAAAGCTTGGATATGGAAAATAAGTTAATTGTAGGACTAGACATCGGAACCACAAAGATCTGTGTGATTGTCGGTCGCAAAAATGAGTATGGAAAATTGGAAGTGCTCGGCATGGGCAAGGCGGTCTCTGACGGCGTTGATCGTGGAGTAGTCACCAATATTGACAAAACTGTCCATGCGATCGAAAAAGCAATAGAAGAATGCTCGGAAATGGCCGATGTGAATATCGTCGATGTGATCGTAGGGATCGCCGGTCAGCATATTCAGAGCAAGATCCAAAGTGGAAGCATCATGCGCCAGCCCTCAGATGATGAGATCACAGTCGAGGATGTACGAAGACTTTCCAGTGAGATGGAAAATATACTCGTGCCTCCAGGAAACACTATTATTCACGTCATGCCTCAAGATTACACGGTCGACTACGAAGGTGGAATCAAAGATCCTGTGGGTATGTCAGGCACAAGGCTGGAAGCGGATTTCCATATCATCACCGCACAGTCCACTGCAATCAATAACATCAACCGTTGTGTACGGCGAGCAAAATTAGTTTCCAAGCAACTGATTCTTGAGCCATTGGCAAGTTCGCTTTCGGTCCTAAGCGATGACGAGAAAGAAGCAGGCGTGTGCCTGGTAGATATAGGAGGCGGTACCACAGATATTGCGATTTTCTATGAGAATATTATTCGACATACCGCTGTGATTCCTCTTGGAGGCAACATCATCACCAAAGACATCAAAGAAGGATGCATGGTGATGCAGAATCAGGCAGAATTGCTTAAGACTCGCTTTGGCAAAGCCATTGCTGAAGAGGCAAACCCAAATGAAATCGTATCGATTCCTGGTTTGAGAAATAGACCTCCAAAGGAAATTTCTATCCGAAACTTAGCTTCCATTATCCAAGCGAGAATGGAAGAGATCATCGAGATCGTCCAGAATGAGATCATGCAAAGTGGCCACTACAAAAAGTTGGCTGGAGGTATAGTATTGACTGGTGGTGGTTCACAACTGCAGTTTATATCTCAGTTATTCGAATACATGACTGGACTGGATACGCGGATCGGCTATCCAAATGAGCACCTAGGCAAGTCAGTGATCGAAGAGGTTAAAAGTCCGATGTATGCGACCTCAGTAGGTCTGGTGCTTGCCGGATTCAAAGATTTAGATGATCGGGATGAAAAGTATAAAGAGCGAGTAGCAAATGGTCAAGCTACTTCTAAGCGAAAGGAACCACGTGAGATATTCTCTAAAGACATTTTCACCAGCATCAAAGAAAAATTAAAAGGTATCATCAGTGATGATATCGGAGACGAAAATTACTAGGGCTTATGATCGGGGAGGTCAATTGCCTTGCGGTTGATTTCCCTATTTATTCAAATCCCTATTTCCAATAAACCTGAATTCATTTCACCAAACCAATAAATATGTCAGATAACATGAAAGATTACAGATTCGATCTTCCAAAAAATTCAAAGTCCATTATCAAGGTCATTGGCGTAGGCGGTGGCGGTTCTAATGCCGTCAATCACATGTTTAGCCAAGGCATCAAGGACGTAGAATTTGTGGTAGTCAACACAGACGCGCAGGCATTGAAGTCGAGCCCAGTTCCATTAAGATTACAACTTGGAGCTAACCTCACCGAAGGCCTAGGAGCAGGAGCAAATCCTGAGCAAGGGAAAAATGCAGCACTTGAGTCCGAGGCTGAAATTCGAGAGCTCTTGGCGGATAACACCAAGATGGTATTCATCACCGCAGGTATGGGTGGAGGTACCGGTACTGGAGCAGCTCCAGTGGTAGCCCGAATTGCTAAGGAACTTAACATCCTGACTGTGGGAATCGTGACGGCACCATTTATGTTCGAGGGCAAAAAGAAAATGAATGTTGCGCAGCAGGGTATCGAATCCCTTCGGGAAAATTGTGACACCGTATTGGTGATCCTCAATGACAAACTGCGTGAGATCTATGGCAACTTGGCGATTCGTACTGCTTTTAGCAAAGCAGATGATATCCTTTCTACTGCCGCTCGTTCCATTGCAGAGATCATTACTATCCACCAAGATGTAAACGTCGATTTCGAAGATGTGAAGACGGTCATGAAAAATGCTGGGGCAGCCGTAATGGGATCTTCAACTGAAGAGGGAGAAGGACGTGCCATCCGTGCAGCGGGTGCAGCGATTTCATCTCCTTTGTTAAACAATGTAGATATCCGAGGTGCTGAGAAAATCCTCCTTTCCATCATGTCTGGTGAGGACGAGGAATTGTCTATGGATGAGTTAAGCGAAATCACTGAATACATCCAAGAAAAGGCTGGCGACAATGCTGAAGTGATCTTCGGTCAGGGAATCGATCCAGATCTTGGTAAAGGAATTCGAGTAACAGTGATTGCTACAGGTTTTGAAATGGATCGTCTGGCAGGAACTGCTAGAAAGGAAATGCTCAAAGCAGCTCAGCCTGCACCGACTTTCACACTTCCTGAATTCAAAGCTCCAGTTGACGAGCCTCAGGTAGAGAAGACTTTGATCAACTTGAATTCAGGCAAAAGCAAAATCGTAAAGGAAGAAGCGATTGATGAAGATTCGACTTTCGTATTTTCCTTTCCAAAAGCAATGAATCCAAAACCAGCTATGACTCCAGAAGTTGAAACTCCAAAGGAGAAGGCTTTCTCATTTGAAGTGAAGAAAGAGAAAATCGAAGAAGCTGCTGAGAAAATTGTTCATGATCTTTTCGAAGAAAAAGAAGAAGAGCAAAAGCCAGCAGAGAAGCTTGAGAAAGTCAATGAGCCTGCGACGATGGGATTTGCAAATGACTATTATGAGCAAATGAAGCAGAAAGCTATTCAGCGTGCACATGAGCGATTTGAGAAGTTGAAAGGAAATAGAACTTTCAATCCTACACCCGATGAACTGAAGGAGAAATTGGAAGTGCCGGCTTATCAACGTAAGAATGTGGTGCTCAATGAGCCGCAACATAGCTCTGAGCCTAGCATAAGCAAATACAATCTCAGTGACGAAAATGAGATTCTAGGTAACAACAGGTTCCTGCATGATAATGTGGACTAAGTCCTAAAATTCAAGCAGCATGTCTGCCTGGCTATGCAGTAACTCATTGTACAACTTGTTGGTGAGCAAGTTATCTGACATATTTTGCTCTATTTTAGCAAGCTTCGGCTTGAGAGCGAGTACATGCATGCCTAAATAATGGAAGATGTCGGTAAGGTGGCTCAACGCGATGCCACCTCCGCCAACTCCAGAAGAAATTCCAATCATCGCCGCTTTTTTATTCCGAAAGGTATTCGGATAGGTCATCCCGTCGATAAAGGTTTTTAGGATTCCAGGGAATGAGCCATTGTATTCCGGCACTATAAAAATAAATTTCTTTCCTGAAGCCACCCTCTCGTGAAAGGCATTGTAGCCCTCATTTTTCCCGTTGTTTTCATACAATGCAGTTTCAATAAAATCGGAAGGCAAATCTGTCAATTCTAGGATTTCACTTTCCGCTCCTTTTTCTAAAAGTATCTTTTGAACGATTTCTGCAATTTGCTTGGATACAGAGTTTTGGCGGTTTGTTCCTACGATTATCTTAATCATGCATCTTAATTGTTGAAGGCAATACAAGCAAGTCCTACTAAAAGTTCGAAGATTTCTTAATTTTGATATATTACAACATTAATCTTTTTGACCATGAAGTATTACGATCAAGTCCTAGAGGCCGCTGCAGCCATCCGAAAGGTTCTCCCAGTACCTGCCAAGATCGGCATTATTCTCGGTACGGGCCTAGGGAGTCTTGGGGATCAAATCGAACTGAGCCGAACCTTAGATTATCGGGATATTCCACATTTTCCCTTAAGTACAGTAGAGAGCCATTCTGGGAAATTACTGATTGGGACACTAGCCGGTAAGCCAGTGCTGGCCATGAAAGGGCGCTTTCATTACTATGAGGGCTACTCCATGAAGGAGGTCACCTTTCCGATTCGAGTGATGAAGCAACTGGGCATCGAGACCCTACTTATATCAAATGCTTGTGGAGGATTAAATCCTGCGCAGAACGTCGGTGAAGTAATGCTGATTACCGATCATATCGATCTCTTTCCGGAGAATCCACTTCGGGGCAAACATATTGAAGCTTTTGGGCCACGCTTCCCGGACATGAGTGATGCCTATTCTTCCGAGCTCCTGAGTCGAGCCTTGGGCTTTGCCAAAATGAATAAGATTCACCTCCATCGTGGTGTCTATGCCGGAGTTCAGGGTCCCAATCTGGAGACTCCCGCGGAGTACAATTACCTTCGGAGTATCGGAGCGGATGCAGTCGGAATGAGTACGGTGCCAGAGGTGATTGTGGCAAGGCAAATGGGGATCGAAATATTTGGGATTTCAGCTATTACCGATTTGGGCGTGGAGGGTAAGATCAAGCGGATTACTCTGGCTGAAGTCTTGGAAGCTGCTGCAATTGCAGAGCCTGTGATGGCTGAGATTATCAAAGAAATAGTAAGGCAGATTGATTGAGTTTGAAAGCTTCATGGTGGGTCCGATTATCCAGAAGTTGGGCTTTGCTAGTTTTATCGTAGAATCTAAAGGGGAAAGCCTTTTTCCAACAATTGAACTAATGGTTAATTCGTAGATTCGCTGAGCTAAATAATAAAACCTACCAGCTAGTCGGCTTATAATCCTTCAGAAACTTTCCGTTCCAATGCTTACCCGTATTAATTCCATCAAATAGTGGGTCCATTACACGAGCAGCTCCATCGACGATATCTAGTGGCGGTTGGAAATCATGCAAATCTTGCTTTCGCTTTGCCAACTCCGCAGGATCTTCGTCCGTCACCCAGCCCGTATCCACGGCATTAGTGTAAATCCCAAATTTTGGTAATTCAGCTGCAGAAGTCAGCGTCATCATATTCAGAGCAGCCTTGGCCATATTGGTATGCGGATGGCGAGCTTCTTTATGAAACTGATGGAATTTTCCTTCCATCGCGGACACATTAATGATGTGCTTTTTCCCAGTATTAGCCTTCTTCATGATGTTTACGAGGCGATTGCAAAGGACAAATGGTGCCACAGAATTCACTAGCTGTACTTCCAACATTTCGTTGGTGTGGATTTCTCCAAGTTTCAGTCTCCAGCTATTAGTCTTTCTCAGATCTAATTGTTGAAGATCAGCATCAAGTCTTCCAATCGGGAAAATCTCCTCAGAACTCAAGGAATCATCGATGCTGTAAGGGATTTGTGTAAGCTGAGCGGAAGAAGTTAGACCGATTCCGAGTTGTTTTCCATGCCAAGAAACAGGTAGATTTTTATTTTCGCGTTCGGCAAATTCCTGACTGAGAATACGAATCTCTTGCAGGCACGAATGATGTTCGGAAAGTAATTTTTGCGAAGCGGAAGAAAGATCAGTCCAAGTCAAGGCCTCATTTTCCATTAAATGCTGGTAAAATCCAGACGGGCGACGTACGGTCTGTGCTGCATTATTGATTAGCACATCCAAGCGATCGTATTGCTGCTCGATATAATTGCAAAAAATCTCCACACTTGGGATATGTCTCAAATCCAATCCATGGATATGAAGTCGGTCGCCCCATTCCCTGAAATCAGGTTCTTTGGCATAGCGCAAAGCAGAATCTATCGGGAATCTAGTCGTAGCAATCACGGTTGCTCCAGCACGAAGCATCATAAGTGTGATATGATAACCTATTTTCAATCTAGAGCCTGTCACCAATGCCACTTGATCTTTCAGATCAGCAGTCTGGAAACGCTTGGCATAATTGAAGTCGCCGCAACTCGTACACATCGTATCATAGAAATGATGCAGCCTATCAAAGGATTCTTTGCAGACATAGCATTCCCGTGGCGATTCCAATTGAATGGCTTCATCAGCCTCCTTACCAGTCAAAGCCAACATACTTGGAGCGATGAAAATCGAGGCTTCACGCGCAGAGCGAATTCCGGTGGTTTTTCGGGCGGTTTTGTCTAGGTCAAAGATTTTCTTTCGATGGATCTTTTTCGCTCCTTTTTTTCGCTCGGCAAGTTCTTCCTTGCTAGGTCTGGAAAACTGACCCGCAGCCATCAAAAGTGCCAGCCTACTATCCTTTGGAATGTCAAAAATCTGATCTGAATCTGCATTCAAACTCTCCAGAATAGCAATGCATTGGGCAATTTGTTCGGGTGTGATTTTCGCTGAGCTTACAGATTGTGTTTCCTTTTCCATGGTAAATGCTTAGAAGGGCGCAAAAGTAAAGATTAATAAAATGGAAAAGGAGTTTTGGGTTATTTCGAGGTGGCTAATGTGAATGTGACCCGAACTTACACTACTCGGGCAGAGGTTCCTTTTTTCATCGAGGAGGTAGGTGTGCACCTATTCTCCTACACGGAGATTGGATGATTGCCCCACAACTTGCTCCGCTGCAGTGAATTTAATAAAAGCACTACTGAAACTCCTCCTTGGTGGTTTGATTAGGGAAAGGAGATTAGGGATTAGGGATTGGGGAAAGGAGGATAAGAGATTAGAGATTGGGAGAATAGAGATTGAGAGATTGGCGACTAGAGAATGGGAAAAACTCTAATCTTAAGATCTGATTTAATAAAAGTGTATAGCTCCTTTTATCATCTCGTAAATCCTAGATCGAATTAGCATTCACAATCCTTGACCAAGTTTTTGATTCCTTTTCGGGTGCTGATGCTGACGGCTTTGGAAAGAGAGGCGAAATTCAAACTCATACTTTCTCCATCGCCCAAAGGAATGGGAAAACCGTCGATGGTGGTGTTTACGGCATAATCAGAAATAATTTCACCAGTAGCTGTTTCCATAAGGGCAATTCTGAGGGAATTCATTATCTGAGTGTCATTTTCCCAATAGGTGGGAGACGCTAGGTTTGAGGGATCGCTATTTCCCCAGTTTCCTGTCCAGCGCAACTCACCCAGACTGAGGCCAAGAAGATAGGGTATGCCCAGTTCAAGCTGGATATTTGCGCGCTGAACAGGATCATTTATATCCTTTATTCCTGCCCTTAGCAGTTCATAGTCCACCTGATCATACAGTACCACATTAGAAAATCCTTCTTCTCGAAAGATTTTGAGAATCATCGCTTCCAGACGGT
>CAWUWQ010000241.1:0-3440 GCA_963926065.1 uncultured Algoriphagus sp. | reverse complement strand
CGGAGGCTATGTTAGCACGTTTTATTCTAAAGCGTACCTTCGCCATCTGACTATCAGCAAAGAAATCCTGGCAGCGCAGATAGCCAGTATTCACAACTTAAGTTTCTATTTGTGGTTAGTGGGACAAGCGCGCGAGCATATCCTTGCAGGTGATTTTAGCGTTTGGAAAGATCACATGGTAAAAAAAGTCAGTACTAGATTATAAAATGAAGATTCTCGATAAACTGATCATTAAAGATTTTTTGAAGACCTACTTTTTCGTAGTCCTCATGCTGATTCTTATTGTATTGGTTTTAGATTTTACTGAAAAGAACGATACCTACATTCGAAACGATGTCCCTTCCCGGGAGATATTTAAATACATGGGTAATTACGGCCTGTATTTGAATAACCTATTGACCCCTATTACGGTATTCATCTCGGTTATTTTTATCACTTCTAAAATGGCCGGAAGAACTGAGATCATTGCAATTCTGAGTAGTGGGGTCAGTTTTCCCAGAATGCTTCGTCCTTTTATTTTTGCTGCCGCAATGATTGGTGGAGTTAGCTTCCTGATGAATGGCTGGGTTTTGCCGGTTGCGACCGCTGGAGTGACTAAGTTCCGTTTGACTTATCTAGATAAAGGAGCGGCATCTACTGAGCCAAATATTCATATCAAAGTGGGGCCAGATTCTTATGCCTATTTAAGTAGGTTTTACAAGACCGGCTATACAGGTTACAATTTCACGTTGGAAACAATTCGTGATGGAGAATTATTAGCGAAGCTTTCATCTGATCGGATCGAATGGGATACGGCGAAAAATGTATGGACGTTACGCAACTGGCGTCTGAGAGAATTGAATGAGCGCGGGGAGACCTATACAGTAGGAGAAAATCTAGATACAACTTTGTCCATTGCACCTGAGGATTTTGATCTTCCAAAAAATCACCATGAAACACTAAAACTTCCAGAGCTCAGCCAACAGATTCGAATCTTGGAAGATCGAGGTGCTGACAATGTCAGTTTCTATAAGATCGAGCGATACGTGCGATTTATGTCGCCATTTGCGGCGATGATTTTGACTTTTATAGGAGTAATCATGTCGGCGAGAAAAACTCGTGGCGGCTCAGGATTTCAGATCGCGATGGGATTCCTATTGGCTTTTGTGTACATCATCCTATTTTTACTCTCGAGGACATTTGCTGAGAATGGGACCGAATACCCCATACTTGCAGTGTGGCTACCTAATATAGTATTTGCCGTCACCGGCTTATTGCTTTACAAAACTGTCCCTCGCTAGATGAATGCATCACTTAAAGATTACTTGATGCTTCATTTCATAGTGCTGATCTGGGGATTCACCGCAATTTTGGGTTTGTTGATAAGTTTACCTGCAATTGAATTGGTTTTTTATCGGACTTTGATTGCTTCGGTTGGCGTGGCGGGACTATTTCTAGTTAAGAAAAAAAGCCTTTTGATTCCATTTTCAGAAATGAAAAAAGTTATTGGAGTAGGCTTCGTAATTGGTTTGCATTGGATCTTGTTTTTTTGGTCGGCGAGAGTTTCTACTGCTTCGGTTTGCTTGGCAGGTATGGCCACCACTTCACTCTGGACTGCATTTGTTGAACCCATCTTTAATCGCACTAAGATCAAATGGTATGAAGTTGCCTTGGGATTAATGGTGATCTCTGGGCTTCTGGTGATATTTAGTTTCGAGACTGGTTATTGGCTTGGGATAAGTATGGCTTTGGCAGCAGCATTTCTTTCTGCAGTTTTTTCGGTCTTAAATAGCCGCCTTGCCCATAGGCATAGCCCTTATCATATTACTTTTTATGAGATGGCTGGAGCCTGTCTTTTTTCCCTTTTGTTTATGCCTGTTTATTCCAATTTTATTGCTGAGGATGGGCTAAAAATGAATTGGGAAGGATACGATTGGTTTTGGCTATTTATTTTGGGAGGAATCTGCACTGTTTATGCCTTCTCGGTTTCCGTAGAATTGATGAAGCGACTGTCGGTGTTTACGATCAATTTAACTATTAATCTGGAGCCAGTTTATGGGATAGTTCTTGCTGTTTTGATTTTTGGAGAAAGTGAGAAAATGACGCCTCAGTTTTATATCGGCACAGCGATTATATTGGTTTCAGTACTTATCTATCCTGTTTTGAACTATTGGAATAAAAGGCGAAATCCTGTGAGGACTTTGGGCTAAGATTTCTAAAGTGTGGTAATATCAGTCAAAGTTGCCAAGGTCTGTTTCAATTCGGCCTCATTCAATTCTCCGATTTTGTCGATCAATCGATCTTTTGAGATGGATCTAATGTGAAAAATCAGCAGTTCGGATTCCAGTTTCAGTCCATTTTTCGACGAAGGTTTTAAGATCGGGTTTCCATGGTAGTTTTTAATTTTAGAAGTAAGAGGAGCGGTGATCACTAATTGAAGGTATTTATTCATCAAATTCCCACTCAAGATTACCACCGGTCTTCTCCCGGTCTGCTCAGATCCAATACTGGGACTGAGGTCAGACATCCAGATTTCACCTTGCCTCATCTTCTACTTGCTTCAAGTAATCTCCCATTGCTTCTTCTGCCATTATAAGTATATCCTCATCTTGAGCAGCATGTTTATAAGAAGTGACATATTCTGCTCTTTTTAGATGATCCAAATATAGGTTAAGCGCATTTTCGATCAGTTTATTCTTAGGAAGTGAAAGCTTCTTTGCATAATCAGCTAGCTGCTGAAGTAGATCGTCAGGAAGGGAACTAGTGAATGTTGACATTGTGATTCATATTTATAAAACATAAATATAAATGTTATTTTAATTTAATTCACATTCAGCTAAAAAATAGGGGTACTTCCAATTTATCCTTGCGGGCTTCTCATCAAACAAGCCAAAAACAGAAGAACCTGAGCCGGACATCGCAGCATAAAAAGCACCAGCCTGATAGAGTTTGGCTTTGATCTCCGCTATCTCCGGATGATTGGGAAAAATACTGGCCTCAAAGTCATTGATCAGTTCATCCTTCCAGCGGCTCCGGTCTGCAAGCACTTCTTTAAGTTTAACTCTTGGAGCTGACGGAGTCACTCCCGCATATGCTTCTTTGGTGCCGATGTGAATTCCAGGATTAATCAAAACCAAGTGAGTTCCTTTGAGGCCCAAATCGATCGATTCTAAAACCTCACCTCTCCCGGTTGCGATTTTCGGAGTATTTTCAATAAAGAAGGCACAGTCACTTCCTAGTTGTGCAGCATATTCTTCCAAAAAGAAATCATCCAGAATCAAATCGAAGAGATTATTCATCAGCGATAAGGCAAAAGCACAATCCGCTGATCCACCACCCAATCCTGCTCCCATAGGAATGGCTTTATGTAAATGAATCTGTAAATGAGGAAGACTAGGGAAATCCTTTTTTAGTAAGGAAAATGCTTTTAAAATAAGATTGTCTTTTGATTCTCCTGGTAT
>CAWUWQ010000240.1:0-4893 GCA_963926065.1 uncultured Algoriphagus sp. | reverse complement strand
ATTTCCAGTGTACGAGCTGAAATTGTAGATCTGAAAATCCAAAAAGAACTAGTGAAAGAACCGGCATTAAACAAAAGCTCCAAACCTTAGCTATTCTTACCTTGCTTTTTGCCTGTCAGAAACAAGAGCTTTCCCCATCCAATTCGCTGTTTGAGTCAATTCATCCTTCGGAATTACCTTTCGTAATCACCTAGCTTTAGATGAATCCTTCAATATTTCACCTATCGAAACTATTACAATGGTGGCGGGGGTAGCGATCGGTGATGTGAATAACGATGGTTTAATGGACATTTATTTCACTCCCAACCTTGGGCCCAACCAACTTTACCTTAACAAAGGTGATTTCAAATTTGAGAATACCACAGATAAGGCCGGCGTAGCAGGAACTCGTGCTTGGAGCACTTGCGTAGCTATGGCAGATGAAAATGGCGACTCAAAGATGAAACCTTAGCTCGGTTTGGACAAAATATCGATTTTGGAATGGTCAACTCAGCCCTTTGGACAAACCTAAGCGGCGATAATCGGCTCGAATTAGTCTTGATTGGGGATTGGCAAGGCATTCAGGTTTTTGAGCTGAAAACTGAAAATCCCTTTCAGGAAAAAGTAATTCCAGGGCTAGAAAAATCAGCTGGAGGAATCCAGTAAGCGAATCTTCATCACGGATAATTTTAATGACTTCCGAATAGATTTGGGGAAAAATACTGCGAATACATTTCAGACTTTCCAATATAAAGATGGGGGTTGGGTGAATTTTAAAGTTGAAAACTCGATTCCAAATCAGGCTCAAGTTCGTCATCTAAAACCAACTAACGTAAAAGGAACCAATTATCAGATTGCTATCCTCATTAATGGCGGGGTATTCTGGGTTAAACTTGATTAATATCATTTGAAGGTAAATTCAAATCGGCTAGCTTTGAACTCTAACCCCAACTGAATCAGCGGATTTTATGTCCTTTCGACCTGATTTGTTAAATTTGCATCACATATCACCTTTTCCACTATGCGTACTTTCAAATACTTGTTTCTTTCTGGAATCATCCTGCTCAGCTTTTCTTGCCAAGAACCAGTAGATTACTCCAACGCAATCACAGATGGGCATTACCTAGGGCAGGCTCAGGATCGAGTGACTCAAGTAATCATTCATGACATTTTCTCACCGCCGGTTGCAGCTCGGATTTATTCCTATTCCTCCATAGCAGCTTACGAAGTGGCAGCTGCGACAGATCCTGCTTATGCGTCACTTTTGGGTCAGTTAAGAGGTTCTGAAAAGAAAGTCTTTACCCCTTCAGAAAAGGTTTACCCTCCACTAGCTGCTTTAGCCGCCTATTACACCATGGGCACAGCTATGATTTTTTCAGAGGAAATGATGAATGAGCATCGGGATGCTGCATATGCAGAATTAAAAAATAAAGGGATTCCAGATGATGTTTTCGAGGCTTCGATTGCCTTTGGACAAGAGATAGCTACAGCAGTAAAAGAATATTCTTCCAAGGACAACTACCATCAAAGCCGTTCTTTCCCAAAATTCACTGTCACTGGCGATCTAGGGACTTGGCAACCAACGCCTCCGGCATATATGGAGGGAATCGAGCCGCATTGGAATAAGATCAGAACCTTTGTATTGGATTCTGCAGCACAATTCAAGCCACTAGCCCCCCCCGCTTTTTCCACAACCGCTGGTACTCCTTTTTATGAATTGGCAAATGAGGTTTATAAAGCCGATTTGGATGCAAATGAAGAACAGAAGAATATTGCACTGTTTTGGGATTGTAATCCATACAAAATGAATGTAAAAGGTCACGTCATGTTTGCCACCAAGAAAATCACTCCTGGTGGACATTGGATGAGCATAGCCGCTATCGCTGCAAAAGCCGCAGGAAGAGACTGGAAAGGAACGGCAGAAGCATTTGCTTTGACAGGAATCTCCTTGAACGAGGCATTTATATCCTGTTGGGATGAGAAATATCGAAGCAAGCTGATCCGACCTGAAACCTACATCAATCAATACATTGACGAAGAGTGGGTTCCGCTTTTGCAGACACCTCCTTTTCCGGAGCATACTTCTGGACATTCTGTCGCTTCAGCAGCCTCAGCGTACACCTTAGGTCAAATTTTCGGAGATCAGTTTCATCTCGTTGACAGTTCTGAAGTTGCTTATGGTCTCCCCATTCGGGAATTTGATTCCTTCAGTGGAGCCGCCAAAGAAGCAGCAATAAGCCGCTTTTATGGAGGGATCCATTACATGCCAGCTATTGAAGACGGCTTGACGCAGGGCATACAGATCGGAGAATTTATCTGGTCAAAAATCAGCACCAAACCCAAAAAAACAGCCTTGAAAAACTAAAAAGAAAGCAGTCAAAAATGGCTGCTTTCTTTATTTTAACTCAAAAAAACTTATTTCTTGATTAAGAAATAGCCTTTTTGCAAGATAAATGTTTTGATTAAGTTCAATATTGAGTACCTTCTTTACTCCCCTTTTTGATTAGGGTATTTGCTCTTTTCATGTTTTTTATCTGGTAAAAAAATATTATGTCAAAAACGATTATCGTTTCCAATCGTCTTCCTATAAGCCTTCGACACAGAAAAGGAAAATTTGAATTTAAACCTAGCGCAGGTGGCCTAGCTACAGGCTTGGGATCTATCTATAAAGAGGGAGAAAATATCTGGATTGGTTGGCCAGGAAACACAGTAGAAGACCCTGAGCAGCGTGCTGAAATTATGTTAGAACTCCATGAGCTCAAAATGGCTCCGGTGTTTCTAACCAAAGAAGATGTTGAGGAATTTTACGAGGGATTTTCCAATGAAACCCTGTGGCCTGCTTTCCATTACTTTACCCAATACATGGTATATAATCCTGCCCATTGGGAGGCCTATGTACGAGTAAATGAAAAATTTTGCGAAGCAATCCTAAAGAAAGCCGGTCCAGAAGACACGATATGGGTGCATGATTACCAGCTGCTTTTGCTTCCTAAAATGCTTCGCGAAAAACTGCCCAATGCCACCATCGCATTTTTTCAGCATATCCCATTCCCTTCTTACGAGATCATCCGGATGATCCCTTGGCGAAAGCAATTGCTTGAAGGAATGGTCGGTGCAGATCTGATCGGGTTTCATACATATGATGACATGCGTCACTTCCTTAGTGCTGTGGGAAGAATTACTGGTCTTTCCTCGGAAAGTGGCTATATCCAAGCAGAAAATCGAATCATCAATGTGGACTCCTTCCCCATGGGAATCGACTATGACAAGTTTGCCAATCAGGCAAAAAGCAGAAAAACACAAGGCATTGTCCGTGAATTCAGAAAGCAAGTTGAGGATCAAAAACTGATCATTACCATTGATCGACTCGATTATTCGAAGGGTATTCCCCAGCGGATTCAGGCTTTCGCACAACTTCTTAAAGAGCACAAAGAATTGCATGGCAAAGTCGCTATGATCATGATTGTGGTGCCAAGTCGTGATAAAGTACAATCGTACAAAGAGCTCAAGCAGGAAATCGACTTGCTAGTCGGAAGGATCAATTCAGAGTATTCCACTTTGACTTGGGTTCCGGTGCACTATTTCTATCGAAGTTTTCCTTTTGAGGAGCTCAGTGCATTCTATAGCATGTCCGATATCGCCTTGGTTACCCCATTGCGTGACGGTATGAATCTGGTCTGTAAAGAATTTGTAGCGAGTAAAACCGACCAAACTGGAGTGTTAATACTATCTGAAATGGCAGGAGCTTCCAAAGAATTGCAGGATGCTGTTTTGGTCAATCCAAATGATCAACAAAGTGTCATTGACGCAATTTATAATTCACTAAGTATGAAGCCTGCAGAGCAAAAAGCTCGAATGGTCAGCATGCAGGAAAGTCTCAAGAAATATGATGTCTTTCAATGGGTTAAGGTTTTCATGGATCGACTCGGCCATGTCAAACGCAAGCAAGAAGAGCTTATTTCGAAGGATGTAGATACTAAGGTCATTTCTGAGATTGAGGCAGCTTTCAAAAAAGCTAAAAAACCAATATTATTCTTGGATTACGATGGAACTCTGACCGGTTTTGTCACCAATCCTCAAGATGCGGTACCAGATGCGGAACTGAAAGGTATTATCAAAAACTTGAGTCCAATAGCACAAGTAGTTATTATTTCTGGAAGGGATAAGGATACACTGGGCGCCTGGTTTAAAGATCAAAAAGTCGATTTAATTGCCGAGCATGGCGTCTGGGTAAAGCGGAAAAATGAAAAAGGTGACTGGAACCTTTATGCAGAAATTGAGGACGGGTGGAAGGAAGATATTCGTCAAATCATGGAATACTATGTACTCCGAACACCCGGAGCCTTTATCGAAGAAAAGCATCACTCGCTGGTCTGGCATTACCGAAAGGTAGAGAGTGGATTGGGCGATCTCCGAATGCGGGAACTCTTCAGTCACCTGAAATACATGGCTAGAGGTCATAATCTCCAAGTTTTGGAAGGGAATATGGTGCTGGAAATCAAACGTCCAGACATCAATAAAGGAAGAGCTGCCACAGCCATCATGAAAGATCAGGAATATGATTTTATCTTGGCTGTCGGGGATGATTGGACAGATGAGGACACATTCAAGGCCATGCCGAAAAGTGCTTACTCCATTCGGGTGGGCTATGCCTATACCCAAGCTAATTACAACATCAAATCTGTGAAGCAGGTCCGGCAATTACTGACCAAGCTGAGCTCTTAAGAAATCTCACATAAAGAACCCGCCAGAATAAAATCTCTACCGGTATTTTTTATACAGATTATAAAGAATCAGCCGATCCAAATCACTCATTGGAGACTCAATATCTCGTTGGATAAAGTGAACTTTGAAAGATTGGATTGCGGCAGAAGTATCGCTGATGTCATAGCCGATAATTCGCAGTGCATCGAT
>CAWUWQ010000239.1:0-7569 GCA_963926065.1 uncultured Algoriphagus sp. | reverse complement strand
TTAAGAGTTAAAAATTTTCT
The DNA here is from genome assembly GCA_963926065.1 of uncultured Algoriphagus sp. Taxonomy (GTDB): domain Bacteria; phylum Bacteroidota; class Bacteroidia; order Cytophagales; family Cyclobacteriaceae; genus Algoriphagus. Next base: position 7,549 of record CAWUWQ010000239.1, on the reverse strand, counting down.
CAGAACAGTAAGTTTGGCTTGAAGGAAGACTAAAATTCAATAGTTTAGTGAACCACTAACCCAAACTTGCGATGATAAAACTATTCTCTTTTAACTATTTCTCAGGTCTGTTGAGTTTGTTGTTTTTATTTCAAAGTTGTGCTCCCCAACCAGCTCAAGACGTAGAATCAACGCCTTCTAGTCCAAATATTATCTTTATCTACCTAGATGACCTCGGGTATGGAGATGTCAGTGCCTATGGTGCTGGGACGCTTCAGACTCCTAACATGGACCTGCTTGCGAATGGAGGGTTGCGGTTCACCAACGGGTACGCTTCCTCAGCCACTTGCACGCCGAGTCGATACGCACTATTGACAGGGACTTATCCTTGGAGGAATTCTGAGGCAAAAATTCTTCCGGGCACTGCTCCACTCTTGATTGATACTACACAACTCACTTTGCCAAAAATATTAAAAGAACAAGGCTACCATACCGCGGTAATTGGAAAGTGGCACATGGGCTTAGGTGCGGGCGATGTTGACTGGAATAAAGAGATTTCGCCTGGACCCAATCAGGTAGGTTTTGATTATTCTCATATTTTGGCGGCGACACAAGACCGAGTACCTACGGTCTATATTCAAGATGGGAAAGTGGTTAATTTGGATCCCAATGATCCGATTCAAGTGGATTATGATACTAATTTTGAGGGAGAGCCGACAGCTATCTCGAATCCAGAACTGTTGGCCATGAAATGGCACCATGGCCATAACAATAGTATCGTCAATGGAATTCCGAGAATTGGCTTTATGAAAGGCGGAGAACAGGCCAAGTGGAGTGACTTGGATATGGCTGATCATTTCTTAGATCAGGCAAAATCCTATGTAGGTGAGCATGCCCAATCCGGTCAACCTTTCTTTTTATTTTATGCGCTGCAGCAGCCTCACGTACCGAGAACTCCGCATCCAAGATTTGAGGGTAAGTCTGGAATGGGACCTAGGGGGGATGTGATATTGGAAGCTGACTGGGTAATCGGAGAATTTATGAAAACACTCGAAGAGCAAGGGCTTTTAGAGAATACAATGATTGTATTTTCAAGTGATAATGGTCCGGTACTAAATGATGATTACTATGATGATGCAGTAGAAAAAATAGGTAATCACACGCCTGCAGGCCCTTTGAAAGGTGGAAAATATTCGCTCTTCGAAGCAGGCACCCGAGTGCCTTTTGTAACTTATTGGAAGGGTACCATTCAGCCTGGAGTTTCGGATGCTATGGTAACTCAAATTGATTTATTATCTTCTCTAGCTGCCTTGACAGGAAGTGAAAAAAGCACTTCTGACAGTGAGAATTTGTTGGAAGCGTTTATGGGAAAAAGCCAAAAAGGACGTGATGCATTCGTGTTGGAAGCTACTTCTAGGACCGCCCTACGTGCAGGTGACTGGATAATGATCCCACCTTATCAAGGTCCTGAGGTTGAGAAAAACGTAAATATAGAATTAGGTAATAGCGCTGAATACCAGCTTTTCAATTTGAAGGAAGATATCGGTCAGATCAATAATCTAGCACAATCTAATCTTGAAAAACTTCAAGAAATGATTGCGATTTTTGAAGGAATTCGAGGGCCTAATGATCGACAGATTCAGCAGTTAGAGTTGAAATAGCAAGCATGCTATAATTTTAAAAAAGGTCTGAGAAGAAATGAAATACCCTCAAGAGTTAGACTGATGTGCCCCCAAAAAGTTAGACACTTATTGGGGGCATTTTTTTGAGAAGAAAAATCAAGTACGAGGTTAAGTTTAAACCTCAAGTTGTATGGCTGATCATTAAATGGAAGGGGGTAATCGATTTATTTATAAGAAGATGCGAATTTTTTAAAGCCATAGGAAGAGAGCAAAGACTCCAGGATTTGCATAGATTTACTCCTCTTTTTGATGTGTTTTATTTTTCCATAATAAGTCGATTTGGTATCAACTTATTTTAGGATGAGATAATCTATTCAGTACTAGTTTTTTGACGGTTTTCCCGTTCTTTTTTCTTCTCATCAATCAGATCCAAGCTTACATTGACCTCAAAGCAAACCAAAACAATCATCGAGGTGATATAGAGCCAAAGCATCAAAGCGATTAGGGTGCCGATGGACCCATAAAGCTTATTATAGCTAGCGAAGTTGTTGAGATAGAAGGTAAACCCATAAAAACCAAGTGTGATTAAAACTCCTGCGAGTCTCGCTCCTATGGAGAAAAATCGCCATTTGTCATGAACTGCAGGTGCAAAGCGAAAGATAAAAGCGGTGGCGATGTAAAACATCAGCAAAAGGATCAGAAACTTTAAGCTCGAGAAGAGAAAGTACATAAACCCTGAATTGAAAAGCTGCATCTCATCTAATCTGCTGATGAAAATATTCCCAATAATCATCACCGTACTGGCAGCAAAAACCGTCAAGGCCAAAATAAACACGATACTCACAGCAATCCCGCGACTCTGCAAAAAACTTCGGTTTTCTTTGGTTTGATACACCGAATTGAAGGAGCTCATCATTGACATTGCTCCCTGGGTCGAGGCAAAAAGTGCAAAGAAGAAACCAAAGGAGAGTAAGCTTTGTCGGGGTTTTGATACAATGTCCATAATAGTGCCCTCAGTCTGCGAGTAAATTTCCCCCGGTAAAATCTCCGCTACAAAATTTAGAATATTCTGCGTAGTGATGTAGGGAAAGAAATCCTGCATGTAGGGGATTAGATTTAGCAGGAAGATCAAAAGTGGAAATAGGGCAATAGTGAAGCTGAAAGCCATCGATCCCGCACGTTCATTTATGTCATCCTTTTGCAATTGAAGCAAAAATATTCTCCCTAGCTCATAAAGGTTCTTGGATGGGTCGCCGAGATGTATCTTTTTCAAACGCTGGGCTTGCCAGAGTGCCTTGATTTGAACACGTTGGATTTTTCGCTTGATCAATTTGACTTCTTAAAAATACGGTTTCAATAAAGCTAACAAATTATGGGGAGGTCTGGTAGGCCTATGACTGTCTTTTTTAAGGAAGGTTAGCGTGGTCCATCCTTCAGTAATCAATTCATTGGCCTCATTAAATACCTCATATTCAAATCTAATCCGAACTCCTGGAAGCGCTGGAATCCTAGTCTTGATGGTTAAAAGCTCATCGTATTTACCCGGTTTCAGGTAACGGATATTACTTTCCAAGACTGGCATCATGACGCCTTCATCTTCCATTCCCTTGTAAGAAAACCCGGAGCTCCGCATAGCCTCTACCCGAGCTACCTCGAAATACATGGCATAATTACCATAGTAGACGTAGCCCATTTGGTCAGTTTCTGCATAACGTACACGAATTTGGGTTTCAGCAGTAAACATGGTTAGAATATTTTTGCGGCGTTTAAAGCGGCCTGATACCTTCTAGCGTTCGCATTGTGCTGCGCCAGATTAGTAGCAAATGAATGGTATCCGGAAAAGTCCTCTTTTGCACAAAAATACAGGTAATCATGCGTTTTTGCATTCAATACAGCGTCTAGGGAATTAATATCTGGCAGATTAATCGGTCCTGGGGGAAGTCCAGCGTATTTATAGGTATTGTAAGGGCTGTCAATCGCTTTATGAATATTGAGAATTCGCTTCAAGGTAAAATCACCTGTTGCAAAAACCAAGGTAGGGTCAGCTTGAAGTGGCATTCCAATTCGCATTCGGTTGAGATACACTCCTGCTATTGTAGGGCGCTCATCTGCTTTTTGACTTTCAGCCTGTACGATAGAAGCTAGGGTGCTGACTTCTTTTTGAGTCAAACCCAGTACTTGAGCTTTTTGCTTTCGTGCATCCGTCCAAAAAGATTGATATTCCTTGTACATTCGATCAAAAAGTTCTTCCGGACTCGTGTTCCACCAAAACTCATAGGTGTTTGGTACAAACATGCTCATTACCGTCTCTTCATCGAAGTCAAACTTTCGGATGTAAACGGAATCTTTTAAAATGGCCAAAAATTGATCTTCATTCAATTCCAGATTAGCGGTGATTTTTTCTGCAAGGTCTTTCTTTGTACGGACGTTGTTGAACGTGATCCGAACAGGGCTTTGATTCCCGGAGCGGAGTTTTCTGACTAGTTGCAGGTTGGTCATCTTAGGATCAAGAATATATAATCCGGGCTTTACTCCTTCCTGATAGCCTAGGGCTTTCGCTACGAAGCTGAAACTCAAGATATCTGTGACTACTCCATCATCATACAGTTGATCTGACACCGTTTTGAAAACTGCATTGCTTGAGATTTTCAACGCGTATTTTTGATCAGTTTCAGTCAAAATATTTGGGCTGAAGAAAACCTGATAGAAATAAAAACTCATCGAAATGGTGATCACAGAGACCGAGATGAGGAGTACTAGGTAAATATTTCTCTTTTTGTCGCTAATCATATTGCCCCAAAAATAAGGATTAAAGGTAGAAATCTGTATGAAAAGCTTGGGTTCAAATTTTCATTTTGAGTAATAGCGTTAATTTTGATTGTTGAATTATATTAAAAAAGCAAAATAGAACGTGCTTTCTCTTTTAAACTCTTACCAATTCTTTTCTAAAAGAAAGAAGAACCCTTTCCTTTATAGTTATGACTTTTTCTCCTAAAAAAGCACAGATTCCAGTTACCTGTATACTCCTTTTCCATCAAGGGAAAATTCTCGCTGCTCAGCGATCTTCTCAGATGGATTTGCCTTTACTTTGGGAGTTTCCCGGTGGGAAAGTTGAAAAAGGGGAGTCAGAAAAAGCTTGTATTCTTCGTGAAATCAAGGAAGAACTGGGGATTGAAATTGAGGTTTTGGAGCGAGTAGGGGAATTTGATTATGTCTATTCTGAGGAAAAATCAATCCGATTGATTCCTTTTCTAGCAGTCTGGAAATCTAGAGAAATCATTTTGCTGGAACATGTACAAATCTCTTGGATAGGCAAATCTGATCTCAATACCTTAGACTGGGCGCCTGCGGATCTTCCCATAGTCGAGTATTTGGAACGAAATTGGGAAGAGTATCAGAAAAAATTGCTTAATTATCCCATTAAGAACTAAATCAATGCCTGCTGAATTCATAAAATTGTATGAGGAGAATCCTGATCCACGTCGTATCAGTCAGATCGTGGATATCCTACGTGATGGGGGGGTGGTGATCTATCCGACCGATACTGTTTATGGAATGGGTTGCGATATCACTAGCCAAAAAGCTATCGATCGGATCTGTAAAATCAAGGGAATCAACCCCAAAAAGCATAATTTCTCCATGATCTGTGCCGACCTGAGCAATATTGCTGAGTTCACCAGAATCATCACCAAGCCAGTTTTCAAATTAATGAAAAAGGCTTTTCCCGGTCCGTTTACTTTTATTCTTGATGCGAGTAATCAGGTTCCTAAAATTTTGCACAGCAAGAAAAAAACCATTGGCATACGAATTCCAAATCATAGCATTCCGCTTATTTTGGTTAAAGAACTCGGGAATCCAATCCTGACGACTTCGATTAATGATGAAGATGAGGTAGTAGAATACAGCACCGATCCGGAATTAATTTTTGAAAAATATGAGAATCTGGTAGATGTTGTGATCGATGGAGGCTACGGGCAAAACATCGCATCCACTATTTTGGATTGCACGGGGAATGAAATAGAAATTTTAAGACAAGGCCTCGGAAAGTTGGAGGATATCGAATAGTATGAAAAGAGTTCTTGCAGACCTTCACTATTTTCCCAGTCTTGAATTTTTTACGGCCATCCTCGATTCTGAAGAGCTTTTGTTTTCGCCTATCGATCGCTATCAGAGGCAATCTTTCTTCAATCGTTGCCAAATTCGCCTAGCCAATAAAGTTGAAACACTAAGTGTGCCGATTGTCGGACGGAGACCCAAGATTAGCCAGTCAGCTATTCGAATTGATTATGAGCAGAATTGGGAGAAAATCCACTTGCGGGGAATTCAAAGTGCCTATGGTAAAGCTCCTTTTTACGAATTTTATTTCCCCTATTTTGAAGCAGTTTATCAAAAAAAACATGAATTTCTTTGGGATTTGAATTGGGATCTCCTGACAATCTGTCTCAAGCTTTTGGGCTTACCTGTCAAGATTGGTACGCTAAATGACGTGAGCTTTTCAACTGAAATTCAGGATATAAGGCGTCTTATTAGCCCCTCAGTCCATTTTTCTGAGCGAGATATCTACACGCCGCAAACCTATTTCCAACTCTTTGGCTCAGACTTTGAGTCTAACCTTAGCGTTCTAGATTTGTTGTTTTGCGAAGGACCCGCTTCGAAAAGCGTTTTGCTAAAGTCTGCAAAAAAAGACTGAACATTCTTCAAAAGGATTGTGTTTTTAAAACAAATTCGGTAACATACGTACAGGATAATTAAACATTCAGATAGGATTTAAATGGAAGCAAAATTTTCGAATAGAGTCAAAGAGGTAATCTCTCTTAGCCGCGAAGAAGCTCTTCGTCTGGGACATGATTACATTGGCACAGAGCACCTTTTGCTAGGGATGATCCGCGAAGGGGAGGGAGTTGCTGTTTCCATACTTAAGAAACTTGGCGTACCGATGGATGAATTAAGAAGCTCCATCGAGCGTGCCGTAAAGGGCACCGCAAATCATAATGTGAAAAATATGGCAAATATTCCACTGACCCGTCAGTCGGAAAAAGTGCTTAAAATCACATATTTGGAAGCAAAAATCTTTAAAAGTCAGTTGATTGGAACAGAGCATTTGTTATTATCAATCCTGAGAGATGAAGATAATATTGCTACTCAAATTTTAAATAAATTTGAAATCAACTACGATTCCGTAAAGGAAATGCTCGAAATGTCTGGTGATTCCAGTGCTCCAAGAGCAAAAGCTGAAGCAGAAGACGGAGATGATGATGGTTCAAAGTTGTTTGGCTCTGCCAGTGGTGGTTCAGGCACTCAAAAACCAGGAGCTGAAAAATCGAGGACTCCGGTTTTGGATAATTTTGGAAGAGATTTGACCAAAATGGCAGAGGATGATAAGCTCGATCCAATTATTGGCCGAGAGAAAGAAATTGAGCGAGTCGCCCAAATTCTTTCCCGTAGAAAGAAAAACAACCCAATTCTAATAGGAGAACCTGGCGTAGGTAAGACTGCGATTGCAGAAGGCCTTGCGCTCCGGATTATTCAAAAGAAAGTTTCTCGTGTACTCTTTAATAAGCGAGTAGTTACGCTTGATTTGGCTTCTTTGGTCGCCGGTACAAAATACCGTGGCCAGTTTGAGGAGAGAATGAAAGCAGTGATGAATGAATTGGAGAAATCTCCTAGCGTGATTCTCTTTATTGATGAGTTACATACAATTGTAGGGGCAGGTGGGGCTTCAGGTTCTCTTGATGCTTCTAACATGTTCAAGCCAGCTTTGGCACGCGGCGAGATTCAATGTATTGGAGCGACTACTTTAGATGAGTACCGACAGTATATAGAAAAGGATGGTGCATTAGCGCGAAGATTCCAGATGGTTATGGTGGATGCCACCACGCCGGACGAGACTATTCAAATCCTTCACAACATCAAAGATAAGTATGAGGATCACCATAATGTGAACTATA
>CAWUWQ010000238.1:0-3233 GCA_963926065.1 uncultured Algoriphagus sp. | reverse complement strand
TCTTTTGGTAGTTGGGTGACTTTTGTCTCAAAATCCGAATCGTAGATATCAATCACGATCGCATTTGGAATTTTGCCTTGTGCTACTTCTTCAGGAGTTCGTACATCGAGAATAATCGAATTCGCCTCTTTGGACAAATTTTGGAATTCTGTTGCTCCAATACTTTTAACACTAACCTTTTGAACCACTTCACTAGAGGAGTTGTCGGAAGTGGTTTTTTCTGGTTGACAAGAAAACAGAAGAATTGAAAAAACAGGAATGAGTAAAATCGCTTTCATGAAGAATTTAAATATTTGTCAAAATTAACTTCTCTAAATCTTCTGTACAGTGATTTTTCTCACAGGAGAGAAAGTCTAGGTTGATCCTAAAATTCGGGTAATCAGCTAGGTTAAATTGATTTTGAACGAGTATAAACATAGATAATATCGCTGATCTTTTTGTTTGGACAGGCTAAATTACCACCTCTTGCTACATATTTAAAGTTTCCTTGGAGGATAATGCTCGGATTAAATTATGCCGTCCAATCATATTCATCGTTAAATTTGACCTCGATACATACGATCTCATATGCCCTTTCCCAAATTGCGATATATTTTTGTCTTGCTTAATATGCCCGAAAACCGACCGTTTCCCAAAGTTAAAGTCACGCCTGAATATACAAATTCAGGACTGCTAGATAAAATTGACAAGTAAAGATACCGTCAATGTTAGTCAAAAGAGGAATTTCTTTAGAATTACAGATCCAAATGATCAGGAGGATAAAGAAAAGGTATAAGAATTTCAAAGTATTCCCGAGCGTGGGATTTCAATTCTATATTCAGTTGTGCTTGACATCAATCTTTTAAATTAATAATAATGCAGTTATTAAATTATCCTGCTTAAAATCATTTGGAATTATAAAATTATCCTTATCTTCTCCTTTGTTTTAAGTTTAAAATAACAATAAACCCATGGCAAATCAGCCTATTGAGCTAATTCTTGGCAGGCAATTTATAGATAGTTTGTCTATGCCGGTATTTTTAGTGGATACCGAAGGGACATTAATATTTTATAATGAGCCAGCAGAAAGTATTCTAGGAATTAGATTTGGAGAAACAGGTAGTATGAAGGTTGATGAATGGTCGACAATCTTCAAGCCTAAAGATGTCGATGGAAATCGATTATCACCTGATAAATTACCCTTGGTCCAAACACTCACGCATCACAAACCAGCTCATGGATCGTTTTATATTGATAGTTTGCAAGGTGAAAGACACTTGCTCAATGTTACGGCTATTCCAATCCAAGGAAGATCCAAACGATTTTTAGGGGCTATGGCTTTGTTTTGGAAATAAATTTTTCATGAAAATTAAAGTATGGGGTTGCCGAGGTTCCTTGCCATCGCCCGGCCCAGAAAATCTCCGATATGGAGGAAATACATCTTGCGTATCCGTGACCAAGGATGAGACCATGATCGTCTTGGATGGAGGCTCAGGGATTCAGCGATTGGGCAAAGTAGTCACGTCAGAGGTGAATGAACTCCATATTTTGCTGACCCATCTTCATATCGATCATACGATGGGTTTAGGTTTCTTTCAGCCTTTGTACAATCCAAAAATCCAAGTACATTTTTGGGGTCCTAGTACGACTATAGAGCCATTACTCCACCGCTTAAGAAGGTACTTTTCCCCTCCTTTATTTCCTGTGAGGTTGAATGAGTTGCCCAATCATCCTATAATTCATGAGGTGGGAAATTCAGAGTTTAGCATCGGGAAATTTCAAATTAAATCTGCTTATATCTGTCATCCTGGGCCTACCCTTGGTTACCGTATTACAGATGGTGATGTGGTTTTTGCGTATATTCCAGATCATGAGCCAGCGCTTGGATCTCCTCACTTCCCTAATGAGTTGGAATGGACTAGTGGTATTGAAATTGCTGAAAATGCAGATTTATTATTCCATGATGGGCAGTATACCTACGAAGAATATAAATCAAAGATCGGTTGGGGGCATAGTTCTGTAAATGATGCCATCGCATTTGGTGGAGAATGTAAGGTCAAAAAGATGGCTATTTTCCATCATGATCCACTTAATTCTGATGATCGGTTGGAAGAGATTTATGAAGAAGCAATTACTCAGACTAAACCTAGCTATCCTGTAATTCTCTGTAAAGAAGGGGAAGAGTTTGAGCTAGGGTAAGTGATTTACTCAGAAATTTTTTCACCAGCTTCCTGACCGTCTTGATATCTTCGGTCATTATAATTACGACTTCTTCCGAATTGAAAATAATATAGAAAAGACAGTGCTTTAATTCCCATAAAGAGGAAAAACACGTCTTATTTGGTGATCTTATTCATAGCGGTGAAGCTATGAGTTAATATAAAATAGACTCTTAGTTAATTGCAAGTAGTTTTTAATCTGCCTTAGTTTTTTTCAAAAAAAAAATAGGCAGGTGCATTATATAAATCTAAGTTTGAGTACTCCTGTAGAATTTGATTTGGTCAAAATCTTAAATCTATTTCTCTTATCCAGCCCAGCCGTCTCTATCCAAACTTCGATATTGAATTGCTTCAGCTAAATGCTCAACTTTGATGTTTTCGGAGCCCGATATATCTGCAATCGTCCGAGCTACTTTTAGGATCCTGTCATAGGCCCTAGCCGAAAGTCCCAGTCGTTCCATGGCAGTTTTTAAGAGCATTTTCCCAGCTTCATTAATCTGACAAACTTCCTTGACCTGATGCGAAGGCATCATTGCATTGCAAAAAACCTCTGGATTGTCCTTGAATCGCTCTTTTTGGCGTTCTCTTCCTTGTATCACTCGTTCTCTGATTGATTTGCTGGATTCGGTTTTGCGAGTGGAAGTCAACTCGTCAAATTTAACTGGAGTCACTTCTACGTGAAGATCGATTCGGTCGAGAAGTGGACCTGAGACTTTATTCAAATACCGCTGTACGATGCCAGGTCCACAGACACATTCTTTTTCTGGATGATTGTAATAGCCACATGGACAAGGATTCATACTGGCAATCAACATAAAATTAGCGGGATAGTCCACCGAAATTTTCGCTCGAGAAATGGTCACCTTTCGGTCTTCCAAAGGCTGGCGCATCACTTCAAGAACCGAGCGTTTAAATTCAGGCAATTCATCCAAAAAGAGCACTCCGTTATGAGCTAAGGAGATTTCCCCGGGTTGAGGATTGCCTCCACCTCCGACCAATGCGACATCTGAGATGGTATGGTGGGGGCTTCGGAAA
>CAWUWQ010000237.1:0-7118 GCA_963926065.1 uncultured Algoriphagus sp. | reverse complement strand
CAGTCCAAGCCAATGGAATAGGAGGAAATGAGAAAGTTTGGGGGTATCATGAGGCAAACCGCAAGTCGGTTCAAAAAATCATGCGTTTCGACATTTTTGATTTGCAGTACAAATTACCAGCAGCGATCCTTCGAATGCCTTTTGAAATTTTAAATCGCATGAATCGAAATAAGCTCCATAAACAAGAAGGAAATTCCGTGGGGGATATTTCTCACGAAGATTATCTTGCAGTAGAAGATCCTGCGAAGGGCTTGGATTTGTTTTATGTGTTGGGGAAGAAGTAATAATTTAGATTTTACAGAAAAAAAGCGAGCCCATTTCTTGAGCTCGCTTTTTTTTGATTTTTGACTTTATTATTTCCGATCGAGGAGACTTCCTCCGCTAGACCCTTCAGCACCTAATAATGACCCCATTCTGAGCTTGAGTTCTTGTGCTTTTTCCTGATAGCCTCTTTCCTCAAGAAGTGGAATGAAATACTTCACCATTTCGATCGAGATCATCATTTCCCGATCGTAATCACGATTTTGAGTCTGATAGAACTCGATCATGTCCAGCGATTTTTTAGATACTTTATCAATAATATCCATTGCTTTTTCGTCTTCACCCACTTCAAAGAAAAGAGGCACAGACTGTCGACTGGAAAGATCATAAGGTATCGCTTCGTTTGGCATCACTTCCAAACCATAATTCAACAGGTCGGTAGCTTTTTCCATTTTATCTTGATCCAAAAGTGCAATTACAATACTATTCAAAGCACTTCGGTGATTGGAAGCAAAACGTCGATATTCCTCATCCAAATAGGCGTCTGGATTATTCATACCTCGGAAAGCGAAATTCTCTTTGAAATTCTTGTAGGCCAAGTCGGCATTTACCAATTCCTCCCGAATAAAGTCAGGCTTTTGGATCGGAAGAAGACGGTAAGTCAGACCTTCCATCACTACATGCTCATCGATATTAATCCCTATGGTGGCCAGAGAAGTATTGTTGAAGTAGATCGGTCGCTCCCAATTATTGGAAGTAATCAAATCAATCAGCATCAACGTACCCTTCGTGACGTATTGTCCTTTCACTTGAAGGTTCATTTGAGGGGTGAAAAGCGAAGTGAATTCCTCAGGTATTATATTTTGATTGGCAACAGCCATACTGTCCACCTCCAGAATTAAATTACGGGAAGGAACCATATTGACCACGCTCTTCCCACCAGTTTCCATTTTTAGCAAAGGAGAGCCACCGTTGAGTAGTTTGAGGTATTCTTTTACAGATATCGCATTCATGCCTTCTCGTTCGGTGACGTATAACACATCATTCGTTCCTTTTTGATAGCGCTCGGCACTTAGGCTGAATGGCAATGGATTGGACTCTCCGGATTGTTTGGTCATTTGCTCTACATACCAATCGGTATCAAAATAACTCAAAACAATTACCCGCACATCGGTTCGAAATCCTTCCACTTCTTGTACATACCAGAGTGGGAAGGTGTCATTATCTCCTCCTGTAAATAGGATCGCATTTGGTGCACAAGAAGCCAAGAAATTACGGGCAGAATCCACTGAGAAATAGCGGCCTCGACGATTGTGATCATTCCAGTTTTCGCTAGCCATCAGACCAACTACGGGTAGGGTCAAAAGCGTTGCAATAATCCCTGCCGTTGCTAAGTTTTTATTAGCCTTGGCTATCATGTGTGCGATGGCAAGGACTCCCATGCCTACCCAAATAGCAAATGCATAGAAGCTGCCTACATAGATATAATCTCTTTCCCGAGGTTCTACTGGAGGCGAGTTCAGGTAGAGTACCAGAACTGCTCCCATCATCAGGAAGAGCATCAGATTAACGTAAAAAGACTTCGGGTCGACTTTAGCCTGGAAAAATAATCCGATGATTCCCAAAAGAAGCGGAAGCATCAGGTAATTATTATGGCCTTTATTTTCGGTGATGTATTCTGGATAGTCCGTGGAAATCGCATCCGAGATTCCGATCCAAGGTGCATCGGAAAAGTCTGATTCCCTACCAGAGAAATTCCACATGAAATACCTGAAATACATTTGCCCTAACTGATGGGAAAACATAAAATAAAGGTTGTCGCCGAAGGTTGGATCTTGGCCTTCCCTCAGGCCAAGCTTTTGACGGTAGATTCGTTGGTGATTTTCTTGAGTGGAATAAACACGAGGGAGAATTGTTGTTTTGGTAGGATCGTACGTGTTTACCAAACTGTAATCGACGATTTCATACTTGTCTTTACCCTTCATATATACCGGATCGCCTTCCACTTGATCTACAAGTTTGGCAGTGAAATATTGTCCATGAAGTAAGGGGCGATAACCGTATTGCTCACGCTTCAGATAAGAAACAAAACTAATGATGTCCTTTGGAGCATTTTCATTGATAACTGGATCTTGATTTGCGCGGATTACGATTAATGCATAGGATGAATATCCAATTAGGATAAAGATTAACGAAAGAAGTGCAGTATTTAGAATCGCTATTTCTTTTTTTCTAGAATAACGATAAGCCAAGAAAACAGTGGATAGGAAAAGGATTATAAAGACTACGATTCCGGAGCCAAAAGGTAGACCTAGGCTATTGACAAAGAAGATCTCCAGCGAACCAGCTAAGCTTGGAAGGCCAGGAATGATAATATTATTAATCATTATCAATGCTATTCCACCCAAAAACATCGCAAAGACTGCTCCTTTCAAATTCGGCTTTTCGTATTTTTTGAAATAATAAATCAAAGCCAAAGCTGGTAGCGTCACCAAGTTTAACAGGTGTACACCAATGGAAAGACCAACCAAATAGGCAATGAAAATCATCCACTTGTTTTCTTCGCGTGGATCTTTGATCACATCCCATTTCAAAAACGCCCAAATCACAATGGCGGTAAAGAAGGAAGACATGGCGTAAACTTCTGCCTCTACCGCAGAAAACCAGAAACTATCGCTAAAAGTGTAGACCAATGATCCGACTAATCCTGCTCCTATTAAGGAGATTGTCTGACCTTTGCTCTCTTGACCTTCTTCAATTTGGAATAGTCTTTTACCAAAAAGCGTGATAGACCAAAATAAGAATAAAATTGTGAATCCCGAGAAGACAGCGCTCCCCACATTCATCCAATATGCAATCTGTAAGGTGTCTCCAAAAGCAAGGAAACTAAACATCCGATACACCAAAAGAAAGAATGGTGCTCCTGGAGGATGGGGTACTTCCAGCTTATAGGAAACAGCAATAAATTCTCCTGGATCCCAAAAACTAGCGGTTTGTTCGACAGTCAGGACGAATACAAGTGTAGCTACAGCAAAGACTACCCAGCCAGTGATATTATTGATTTGCTTGAAATTGAGCATTTATAAAAAGAATTAGTCGGGCGAAAATAAAAAAATAATTACCAAGTCAGGTGATTTTAGCACTTTTTAAAACTTCTTTGGATTCAATGGATGATCTTCTGTGACAAAAATTACTGTGCTGAACTGATCTGCCACCTACTTTTGTTATGAGAATTAAACCTGGAAGCTATATGAGCACAAAGCAAAAAACATTTCAAGAGCTGATCGAAGGCGATACACCTGTATTGGTAGATTTCTTTGCCACTTGGTGTGGCCCTTGCAAGATGATGCAACCTATCTTGGAAGATACCTCAAGACAACTTGGGGAAAAAGTTAAAATCCTCAAAGTAGATGTGGATAAAAATCAGCTAGTCGCAAGTAAATTTCAAGTACGAGGCGTGCCGACACTTATTCTTTTCAAAAAAGGAAAAATCCTTTGGAGAGAGTCAGGAGTGGTACCAGCCCATCAATTAATCAAAACTATTGAATCATCTGTTTTAACATCTGCCTAGGTATTGTGACAAAAGTCATTTAGTCAAAGTGCGACGCGTATTACTTTTGAATAATAATTAAGAAAAAAAATAACTGACCATATGAAAATCGAACAAATTTATACTGGATGCCTCGCTCAAGGAGCCTATTATATTGAGTCGGACGGAGAAGCAGCAGTAATCGATCCACTAAGAGAGGTGCAGCCTTATATTGAAAAAGCAGAGCGTAGAAATGCTAAAATCAAATACGTTTTTGAGACCCATTTCCATGCTGATTTTGTTTCTGGACATATGGATTTATCGGCAAAAACCGGGGCGCCAATTGTTTATGGACCAACTAATATGAAATTGGGATTTGAGGCTATCGTTGCCGAAGATGGACAGGAATTCAAAATTGGTAAAGCAAAAATAAAAGTACTTCATACTCCAGGTCATACCATGGAAAGTTCTTGTTACTTACTTTTCAATGAGGAAGGTAAAGCCGAGGCGATCTTTACTGGAGACACATTATTTATTGGAGATGTGGGACGTCCTGATTTAGCACAAAAAGTAATCAAAGACCTTACTCAAGATATGTTAGCTGGTTATTTATATGACTCTCTTCGGAATAAGATTATGCCACTTTCAGATGACTTGATAGTCTATCCTGCGCATGGAGCTGGATCTGCTTGTGGAAAAAATATGAGTAAGGAGACTTCGGATACTTTGGGAAACCAAAAGAGCACCAACTATGCGCTTCAGGAAATGACCAAGAAAGAATTTATTAAAGAAGTCATCACGGGGTTAACTCCTCCTCCTGCATATTTCCCACAGAATGTGATGATGAATATACAGGGATACGATAGTATTGATGAGGTTTTGGAGCGAGGAGGAAGAGCACTTTCCCCTTCAGAATTTGAGGCAGCTGCTAATGAAACAGGCGCTGTGATTCTTGACACAAGGGATCCTCAAACATTTGCCAAGGGCTTTGTTCCAAATTCGATCAATATTGGAATCGATGGAAGTTTTGCAGTTTGGGTAGGAGCGATGATTCCTGATCTCAAGCAAGAGATTCTGATTGTGGCTGAGCCAGGTCGAGAGGAGGAAGTAGTGACAAGGTTAGCTCGAGTAGGCTACGATTATTCACTAGGATTCTTAAAAGACGGATTTGATGCTTGGAGGGCTTCTGGAAATGAAGTGGATCAGATCAAATCAATCTCTCCCGAAGAACTATCCGAAATCCAATCCAAGAATGAAGACGTGAATATTTTAGACGTTCGTAAAAATTCAGAATTCCTTTCTGAGCATGTGCTGAATGCTGAAAATGCGCCTTTAGACTATATCAATGATAGCATGCTAAAGATTGATAAAAACAAGACTTACTATGTGCATTGTGCTGGCGGATATAGATCCATGGTCTTCAACTCCATCTTGAGAGCTAGAGGATATGATAACCTGATCGATGTGAAAGGTGGTTTTAAGGCAATCAAAGACTCAGAGAAATTTGAAGTTTCAGATTATGTTTGTCCTACCACGTTGCTTTAAGAAATTGAAAAGTTGAAAATCACCCAGATGGCTGGCTTATTTAACCTGCCATCTATATTTTACCTAACCCTAATTGATTTAATTTATGAATGGATTTATTGAATGGTTAGCCCAACCATGGCCTTGGTACGTTGCAGGACCTATGATCGGTTTGACTGTACCGGCGTTATTGATTCTAGGGAATAAGACCTTCGGCGTATCGTCTTCATTAAGGCATGTTTGCGCTATGTGCGTACCCTCAGGAATTCCTTTTTTCACTTATAATTGGAGAAAAGAAACTTGGAATTTGGTTTTTGTTTTTGGGATTTTGATTGGGGGATTTATAGCAACCAGTTTTATTTCTAATCCGAATGAAATTGTGATTGCATCAGGAACTCAGCAAGAGCTAGCTGCACTAGGTATTACAGATTTTTCAGGCTTGATGCCTGCAGATATTTTCTCATGGGAGAATCTGTTTACTGGAAAAGGACTTCTTTTCTTAGTTTTTGGCGGGTTTTTGGTTGGGTTTGGAACCCGCTATGCAGGTGGATGTACCTCAGGTCACGCGATTATGGGAATTAGTTCGCTTCAGTGGCCATCATTAGTTGCTACGATTTCTTTTATGATCGGAGGATTTCTAATGACCCATTTGTTTTTAGAACCATTGATGAAACTTGTAGGATTTTAATTATTGACATATGAAAATATTAGAAAAAGAGACGGAAGAATTTGTATGTGATGCACCGAATGCCCAGGTTACTGGCGAGAAGGGTTTTGCACTCGTTAAATATTTGATTTTGGGAATTCTTTTTGGGATCATATTTGTGAAAGCAGAAATCATCTCTTGGTTTAGAATTCAGGAAATGTTCCGTTTGACTTCATTTCACATGTATGGGGTGATAGGCTCTGCGATTGTGACCGGTATTATTTCCATACAACTCATCAAAAGACTAAACATCAAGTCAATCTCTGGTGAGACGATTATTATTCCAAAGAAGGAATTTAGAAAAGGGCAGATTTATGGAGGATTGATCTTCGGATTGGGATGGGCCTTAACTGGGGCATGTCCGGGACCATTATTTGCGCAAATCGGAAGTGGATTTACGGTAATTATTGTAACTCTTTTGTCTGCAATAGCCGGCACGTGGGTTTATGGTCGATTTGCAGATAAATTACCAAACTAAGTAGAAAAATAAAATTGAAAAAAGCCGCTTTCTGCATAGGAAGTGGCTTTTTTCAATTAAATACTTTTTTGATAATAACTCGTATCAGAAAAATTATTGAGGCGATGATCACCCCTACGATTACAAATTCCATTGGGCTATTTTTCTGTGAAAACCCAATTTATACAAAATAGTTTCTTGGTTCCAAGAAAAGGTATTCAGGGTTTTGTTTCAATCTTCTTTACTTTTGGATGCCTTTAAACCTATTTAGATTTATGACTTCACTTTCCAAAAGAAGAATTGCGCTGGGAAGCATGTTTTTTTTCGTAGGCCTTTGCTTCTCGAGCTGGGCAGCTCGAATTCCCGACATTCAGGCTAAATTCCAGCTGTCCGAAGGTCAATTGGGTACATTGCTTTTGTTTTTACCACTTGGGTCTGTGATAGGATTACCAATTGCAGGTTGGTCGGTTCACCAATTTGGCAGCAGAAGAGTTATTATGATCGGAAGTTTTGCCTATGCGATGACCTTGCCATTGATAGGTTTGGCTCCTACCACTTGGTTGATAATCCCAGTGCTGATTCTTTATGGTATGCTTGGGAATATCATGAATATCTCTTTGAATACTCAAGCACTTAATCTG